>NZ_MECT01000585.1:0-14719 GCF_001722145.1 Shigella sp. FC1544 | reverse complement strand
GGCCGATAAACCGGGTCGGCGAACTGCTCCCCTGGCGCGTAGCACTGCCGACTGAATAACACATCCCCGTCAATACGGTTCTTGCTGCACGCTTACGTTCATCGCGCGTTGGCGGAGTTTCCAGATAATGGATAATGGTCGGTTCTGTGCCGCTGTTGCGGATCATCTCCAGCGTATTACGCGACGTGCCGCAGGCCGGGTTGTGATAAATGGTAATGTTGCTCATATCAGTATCTCATTACAAAGTGAAAGAGAGACGTAGCGCCAGCGCAGCCAGCGTCACAAACAGCACAGGCAGGGTCATGATAATCCCTGTACGGAAGTAATATCCCCAGCTGATAGTCATATTCTTCTGCGAAAGTACGTGCAGCCAGAGTAGTGTAGCCAGGCTACCAATTGGGGTAATTTTCGGTCCCAAATCGCAGCCAATCACATTGGCATAAACCATCGCTTCTTTGATAACGCCAGATGCCGTGCTGCCATCAATGGACAACGCGCCAACCAGTACCGTCGGCATATTGTTCATAATAGAAGAGAGGAAGGCGGTGAGGAATCCGGTGCCGAGCGTCGCGGCCCACAGGCCGTTATCCGCCAGCACGTTGAGTACGCCAGAAAGATATTCCGTTAATCCGGCATTGCGCAGGCCATAAACCACCAGATACATGCCGAGCGAGAAGATGACAATTTGCCAGGGGGCACCGCGCAGGACTTTACCCGTATTAATCGCATGACCGCGTTTAGCGACGACAAATAATATCAGCGCGCCCACAGCTGCAATGGCGCTCACCGGAATGCCGAGCGGTTCCAGGACGAAAAATCCCACCAGCAGAAGCAGTAAAACAACCCAGCCAGTTTTGAACGTAGCAGGATCTTTGATCGCTTCTGCGGGAGATTTCAGCAGCGCCATATCGTAGTTCTGCGGAATATCTTTGCGAAAATAGAGATGTAGCATCACCAGCGTGGCAACAATCGCGGCGATATCCACCGGCACCATCACCGAGGCGTATTCGCGAAAGCCGAGGCCAAAGAAATCAGCGGAAACGATATTCACCAGGTTGGAGACAATAAGCGGCAGGCTGGCGGTATCGGCAATGAATCCGGCCGCCATCACGAACGCCAGCGTCGTGCCTTTACTGAATCCTAAAGCCAGCAGCATGGCGATGACAATCGGCGTCAAAATAAGCGCTGCGCCATCATTGGCAAACAGGGCGGCAACGGCAGCACCGAGCAGGACAATCCAGGTAAACAGCAAGCGACCACGACCATTACCCCAGCGTGAGACGTGCAGCGCCGCCCATTCAAAAAAGCCGGACTCATCCAGCAGCAGGCTGATGATAATGACGGCGATAAACGCAGCCGTCGCGTTCCAGACGATATTCCACACCACCGGAATATCACCCGGATGGACCACGCCCGTAACTAACGCCAGTACTGCGCCGAGCGTTGCACTCCAGCCGATGCCTAAACCTTTCGGCTGCCAGATAACCAATACAATGGTCAGGACAAAGATAGCGCCTGCCAGTAACATAATGCCTCCTGGATAAAACACATGCGAAAATACATATGTGTTTAGCTAAATTTTTTAACTGCAAATGTTCTTACTGTCTGCGGAACAGTTTTGTCGAGCCAGGTTGCGGACAATTGCCTGAATCTTTTCCTGTTCACATCGCCAGGCTTCATCAATTATTTTCGCCGCCCATGCTGGAATATGCGGCGATAAGCGGTAATGAACCCATTTACCTTGCTTGCGGTCCAGCAATAGCCCGCTTTCACGCAGCAATGCCAGGTGGCGGGAGATCTTGGGCTGCGACTGGTCGAGAGCAGTGCAGAGATCGCAGACGCATAACTCTCCCAGTTCGCTGAGCAGTAAAACGATGCCCAGACGGGTTTCATCATCAAGAATTTTGAACAATTGGATGGGTAACAGAAATGACATATTGCGCTCCTGATTGTTGCAGGTAGTGTCTCTCTTCGAAGCGGATAAGTCGAAACATATATGATTTAACGAATATGTAAGTGCAGAGGAAGGTAATAGGTGTGAATTTTGAGTTGGCTATTCATTTGAAAGGAGGTCTGAATCAGGACGTAAAAAAACCGACTTTGCGTCGGTTTTTTACTTTCCAGCCCTGAGTTGGTGGCTCTGGCTGGAGTGAGAGAGTTCTTATCTAACAGCTCAATACTATTAGCCAGTGGCTAACATTGCAAGAATTAGCGATTTCTTCAGCTGGCGGAGGGAGCACTTCGGTATATATCGCAGTGACGATTTATATACTTTCACTGGGTCATCGTCATATTAAGCCTTGTCCGAATCCGGATGTAAAAAAACCGACTTTGCGTCGGTTTTTTACTTTCCAGCCCTGAGTTGGTGGCTCTGACTGGAGTGAGATAGCCACCATCTAACGCATCAATGCTAATACCATACTGAAACTATTGCAAGGACGTGCTGGTTTTATAACCTGCATGTACTGTATGATTATCCAGTTAGCTCTGAGGCATTTTCACTCTGGCAATGCGCATAAACGCTTTCAAAGTCCTGGTCAGAAGTACGGGTGGTGCCGTTAACTGATGCTCTGGCCGGAGTGAGAGAGTTCTTATCTAACAATGAGACATGCGCCGTGACAGGCAGTGGATGAGTAAGCGGATGCATTCTCACTCCATCGCATGGAGAAAACGGGTGATTGATAAAGCAATCATCGTTCTAGGGGCGTTAATTGCGCTGCTGGAACTGATCCGCTTTCTGCTTCAGCTTCTGAACTGATAGCGGAAACGTAATTAAGGGCTAAGAGCACACTACTCTTAGCCCTTTAACATTTAACGCATTGTCACGAACTCTTCTGCCGCCGTTGGGTGAATGGCGACGGTATTGTCGAAGTCTTTTTTGGTTGCCCCCATCTTCAGCGCCACCGCGAAGCCCTGCAACATTTCGTCCATACCAAAGCCAATGCCGTGAATACCGACAATCTTCTCTTCCGATCCAACGCACACCAGCTTCATGCGGCACGGCTGGCGGTGAGTGGTGACGGCGGTATACATCGCGGTGAAAGAGGATTTATACACTTTCACCTGATCGTCGCCATACTGCTCGCGCGCCTGCGGTTCCGTTAAACCAACAGTACCAATCGGCGGATGGCTGAAGACCACGGTCGGAATGTTGCTGTAATCCAGATGCTCATCCGGCTTGTTATTAAACAGGCGTTCAGAGAGACGGCGACCCGCTGCAACTGCCACCGGTGTCAGCTCCACTGCACCCGTGTTATCGCCCACCGCGTAAATACCTTCAATGTTGGTGTTTTGATATTTATCGACGACGATATAGCCTTTTTCGTTGGTTTTAACGCCAGCGGCTTCGAGGTTGATGTTGTCATTGGCAGGCTCGCGACCAATCGCCCAAATCAGGCAATCCACCGTTTCACTGCGACCATCTTCCAGCTCCAGCGTCAGGCTACCATCGGCATTTTTCACTACCGCTTTCGGGATGGCGTTGGTGTGCAGCTGCGGGCCTTCGGCGTTCATCACTTCGACCAGCGTTTCGGAAATCATCGGGTCGAAGCTGCGCAGCGGCGCATGTTTACGCACAAACAGATGCGTTTTCGCGCCGAGGCCGTTAATCACGCCCGCCAGCTCAACGGCGATGTAACCCGCGCCAACAACCGCCACGCGCTCTGGCAAAGCAGGAAGGGCGAAGAAGCCATCAGAATCAATACCGTATTCCACGCCCGGAATATCCGGGTGGCTCGGACGACCGCCTGTGGCGATCAGAATATGATCGGCCGTGATGGTTTCGCCGTTTACCTCCAGCATTTTGGCATCAACGAAGCGGGCAAAGCCTTTGATTACATCAACGTTATTTTTACCGAGCACGTTTTCATAGGAAGTATGAATACGGTCGATATAGGCGGTACGGCTGGCGATCAACGTTTCCCAGTTGAACTTGTTGATGGTGGTATCGAAACCATAATCAGGGCCGTACATATGGATCGCTTCACGGATTTGCGCCGCGTGCCACATCACTTTTTTCGGCACGCAGCCGACGTTCACGCAGGTGCCGCCCAGCTCTTTGGCTTCAATCAGTGCGCATTTCTGGCCGTACATAGCCGCGCGGTTGATGGAGGCTATACCGCCGCTGCCGCCGCCGATGGCGATGTAATCATAATGTTTAGTCATGACAGAGTGTCCTTATCGTTGATTACCGCGATTGTAGCGCGAGACGTAATAGGTGCCAGCAATGGCTGCAATTACTCCGGCACGATCCAGCTTACGGTGGCGTGCCCGGTGCCTGCCGGAACCAGTTTGCTGTGCAGCCACGGCAGCACGTTATTCATCTGCTGTTCCAGTTTCCACGGCGGGTTAATCACAATCATGCCGGAAGCGGTCATGCCACGGCGATCGCTGTCTGGCAGTACCGCCAGTTCAATTTGCAGAATTTTGCGAATACCGGTCGCTTCCAGATCGTGGAGCATGCGCTTAATTTGCTGACGCAGCACCACCGGATACCACAGTGCGTAAGTACCAGTGGCGAAACGTTTGTAACCTTCTGCTATCCCGCTGACCACCGCCTGATAGTCGGTTTTCATTTCATACGGCGGGTCGATAAGGATTAAACCACGGCGGGAAACCGGCGGCAGTTTGGCCTTAAGCTGCTGGAAACCATCGGCTTTTTCGACGCGCGCACGGCTGTCTTTCTGAAATTCAGAACGCAGCAACGGGTAATCGCTCGGGTGCAGTTCGGTCAGTTGCAGGCTGTCTTGTTCGCGCAGTAGCTGGCGAGCAATCAATGGCGAACCGGGGTAGTAACGCAACTGACCGCTACGGTTGAAGTGTTTTACCACATTGATGTACGCCTCCAGTTCTGCGGGCAAATCGTCCTGCTGCCAGATACGGGCGATGCCTTCGAGATATTCGCCGGTACGCTCGGCATGTTCGCTGCCTAACTGATAACGCCCGGCCCCTGCGTGGGTGTCGAGATAGAGAAACGGTTTATCTTTCTCTTTCAGCGACTCGATGATCAGGCTCTGAACGGTATGTTTAAGGACGTCGGCGTGGTTGCCAGTGTGAAAGCTGTGGCGATAACTGAGCATGGGTAAAGGTGTTCCGGTAAGTAAAAATCGGCCCGTATTCGGGGCGCACAAAAGCGTATCAGGACAGTATACCGAAAAGAGGCCGCCGCCGCGAAAGCGTAACGTTTCTCATTGAAATTCACTACACTTAACCCCATGCTACACACATTATGTAAAGCGCCTGTTGAGCGCTTCCTTAACCTCTTTAACCAGGACTGCGCGAATGATGAATCCGTTACTGACTCCCTTTGAATTGCCTCCGTTTTCTAAAATTCTCCCGGAACATGTCGTTCCAGCCGTGACTCAGGCGCTGAACGATTGCCGCGAAAATGTGGAGCGCGTAGTAGCGCAAGGGGCACCGTACACCTGGGAAAATCTCTGCCAGCCGTTGGCGGAAGTGGACGATGTGTTGGGGCGTATCTTCTCCCCGGTCAGCCACCTGAACTCGGTGAAAAATAGCCCGGAACTGCGTGAAGCCTACGAGCAAACCCTGCCGCTGCTGTCGGAATACAGCACCTGGGTAGGGCAACATGAAGGGCTGTATAAAGCGTACCGCGACCTGCGCGATGGCGATCATTACGCCACGCTGAACACGGCGCAGAAGAAAGCGGTTGATAACGCCCTGCGTGATTTTGAACTCTCTGGCATAGGTCTGCCGAAAGAGAAACAGCAGCGTTACGGCGAAATTGCGACCCGTCTTTCTGAACTGGGCAACCAGTACAGCAACAACGTCCTCGATGCGACAATGGGCTGGACCAAACTCGTTACCGACGAAGCGGAGCTGGCGGGGATGCCTGAAAGCGCGCTGGCTGCGGCAAAAGCCCAGGCCGAAGCGAAAGAGCTGGAAGGCTACCTGCTGACGCTGGATATCCCAAGCTACCTGCCGGTAATGACCTACTGCGACAACCAGGCCTTGCGTGAAGAGATGTATCGCGCTTACAGCACCCGCGCCTCCGATCAAGGCCCGAACGCCGGTAAATGGGATAACAGCAAGGTGATGGAAGAGATCCTCGCTCTGCGTCACGAACTGGCGCAACTGCTGGGCTTTGAAAACTACGCCTTTAAATCCCTTGCCACTAAAATGGCAGAAAACCCGCAGCAGGTGCTGGATTTCTTAACCGATCTGGCAAAACGCGCGCGTCCGCAAGGCGAAAAAGAGCTGGCACAACTGCGCGCCTTCGCCAAAGCGGAATTTGGCGTCGATGAGTTGCAGCCGTGGGATATCGCGTACTACAGCGAAAAACAAAAACAGCACCTCTACAGCATCAGTGACGAACAGCTGCGTCCGTACTTCCCGGAAAACAAAGCGGTTAACGGCCTGTTTGAAGTGGTGAAACGTATTTACGGCATCACCGCTAAAGAGCGTAAAGATGTTGATGTCTGGCATCCGGATGTACGTTTCTTCGAACTGTATGACGAGAACAACGAACTGCGCGGCAGCTTCTACCTCGATCTGTATGCCCGTGAAAACAAGCGCGGCGGGGCGTGGATGGATGACTGCGTAGGCCAGATGCGTAAAGCTGACGGTTCTCTGCAAAAACCGGTCGCGTATTTGACTTGTAACTTCAACCGCCCGGTAAATGGTAAACCGGCACTGTTCACTCACGACGAAGTGATCACCCTGTTCCACGAGTTCGGTCACGGCCTGCACCATATGCTGACCCGCATCGAAACCGCTGGTGTTTCCGGTATCAGCGGTGTGCCGTGGGATGCGGTCGAACTGCCGAGTCAGTTTATGGAAAACTGGTGCTGGGAGCCGGAGGCGCTGGCGTTTATCTCTGGTCACTATGAAACCGGCGAACCGCTGCCGAAAGAGTTGCTGGATAAAATGCTGGCGGCGAAGAACTACCAGGCGGCGCTGTTTATTCTGCGCCAGCTGGAGTTCGGCCTGTTCGATTTCCGCCTCCATGCCGAGTTCCGCCCGGATCAGGGTGCGAAAATCCTCGAAACTCTGGCAGAAATCAAGAAACTGGTTGCCGTAGTACCGTCTCCATCCTGGGGCCGTTTCCCGCACGCTTTCAGCCATATTTTCGCCGGTGGTTATGCCGCAGGTTACTACAGCTACCTGTGGGCTGACGTACTGGCGGCAGATGCCTTCTCGCGCTTTGAGGAAGAGGGCATTTTCAACCGTGAAACCGGGCAGTCGTTCCTCGACAACATTCTGAGCCGTGGCGGTTCAGAAGAGCCGATGGATCTGTTCAAACGCTTCCGTGGTCGTGAACCGCAGCTGGATGCGATGCTGGAGCATTACGGCATTAAGGGCTGATCATTCAGTGAAAATCTGCTTAATTGATGAAACAGGCGCCGGAGACGGCGCCTTATCTGTTCTGGCGGCCCGCTGGGGGCTGGAGCACGATGAAGACAACCTGATGGCGCTGGTGTTAACGCCGGAACATCTGGAATTGCGCAAGCGTGATGAGCCAAAACTTGGCGGCATCTTTGTTGATTTTGTTGGCGGAGCGATGGCGCACCGACGCAAATTCGGCGGTGGTCGCGGTGAGGCGGTGGCGAAAGCGGTGGGCATTAAAGGCGATTATTTGCCGGATGTGGTGGACGCCACCGCAGGGCTGGGGCGCGATGCCTTTGTACTGGCTTCAGTCGGCTGCCGCGTGCGGATGCTGGAGCGTAATCCAGTGGTTGCCGCGCTACTCGACGACGGCCTGGCGCGTGGTTATGCGGATGCGGAAATCGGCGGCTGGTTGCAGGAGCGGTTGCAGTTAATTCACGCCTCCAGCCTGACGACGCTAACCGATATTACCCCACGCCCGCAGGTGGTCTATCTCGATCCGATGTTCCCGCATAAGCAGAAAAGCGCGCTAGTGAAAAAAGAGATGCGTGTCTTTCAGTCGCTGGTGGGACCGGATCTTGATGCCGATGGATTACTGGAGCCTGCACGCTTGCTGGCGACCAAACGCGTGGTGGTAAAGCGCCCGGACTACGCGCCACCGCTAGCGAATGTTACCACGCCAAACGCGGTTGTGACTAAAGGGCATCGCTTTGATATCTATGCAGGTACGCCCGTGTAAAAGTAAAGCAGGGTAGCGATAACGCTACCCTGCTTTCTGCAAGAATAATTAATGGCTTTCCGGCGTCGCAATCATGCGTTTCAGCCACGGCACCATCAACAGCATCACTACTGCAACGCCCAGCGTGACCAGACCAATCTTACCAAACACGTTGGTATAGACGGGCAACGTCTCAAGCGGATCGGTAATGTTGTCCGGCACCGCGGTAAATGTTGCCACATAGCCGCCCAGCAAGAACGCGGCAGCCTGCGTCAGGAACCACATCCCGAGAATAAAGCCCATCAAATGCTGCGGCACCAGGGCAGCAATCATCGCCAGGCCAAGGGCGCTAATAAACAGTTCACCTAAGCTCTGGAATAAGTACACCAGCACGATAAACCATGGCGATGTCAGCCCTTGTGCATCCGCAAACCACATTCCCGCAGCTGCCGCCGTCAAAAAGCCCAGTGAGCACATAAACATGCCGAGAGTAAATTTCATCGGCATCGAGAGGTCTTTGCCTTTGTTACCCAGATGCGTGTAAATGCCTGCCAGTATTGGGCTGGCGAGTACCACCCAGAACGGGTTAAGCGCCTGGAAGCTGACCGGGTTGATGGAAAAACCGAGAATTTCATGATGCACGTTGTTGATGGCAAAGAAGTTCAGCGATGTTGGCATCTGGGCGTAGAGAATGTAAAACACCACCGCTTCGAGCATCAGGACAAAGGCGACAAACATTTTATTGCGCCCGGTTTTATCCAGCTTGAATGCCTGACGAAAGAAGATGATGGTGACGACGATGGAGAGAACAATCAGCACCAGATTGGCGACTTCTACGTTGTGCATCAGCCATGCACATACGAAGATCATCACCACGCTGCCAAGTAATACGTACAACAGTTTGCTGAAGCTCATCGGCTTGAAGTCGGGTTCAGAACCAATGTCTTTCACCATTCCACGACAGGCGATGTAAACCAGTAATGCGATAATTAACCCCGCCCCGCACAGGTTGTAGGTGACTGAATAACCGAATCTATCAGCGATCACAGGGGCCAGCGATAACGCTATCAACGAGCCGATATTGATCGACATATAGAACAGGGTGAATGCGCCATCAAGCCGCGGATCTTTCGGCGGATAGCACTTCGAAAGCAAGCTGGCTGGGTTAGCTTTAAACAGGCCGTTACCGACAGCGATAGTCCCCAGGGCGATGAAAATCAGGTCAGGCTTAAGTAGCGACATGCCGGTCATGAAGTAGCCAATCGCCAGCACAAGTGCTCCGAGAACAATGGTGCGTTTGGTCCCCAGCAGGTGGTCGCCGACATAGCCGCCAATGGAAATGAGGCCATAGACCAGCGCAGCAAAAGCACCAAAAGTGACAAAAGCCTGCTCTTGCGAGAATCCAAGCTGTTTAACGAAGAAAACCGCCAGTACGCCCTGCACGCCGTAGTAGCCGAATCGCTCCCATAACTCGACAAAAAAGATCATGAAAAATGGGCGAGGTTGCTGCAGCATCCCCATGGGTGTTGTTGTATTCATATTTATTAACCTTCCAATACCATCCTGAAAAGTATGAACGCGTAAGGGATAACGCGCGAAAAAGTTTACATCTGTCAGAGATTCTTAATATTGATGCGGTGAATAGATTAATACACTATTACAACAGAAAATAACCAGCTAATCACACTAATGATGGAAAATATGATGGTGTTAAATGTTGTATTGGCAGGAGATTTTGATTGCGTACGCAGATCGTAGGCCAGATAAGGGGTTTACGCTGCATCAGGTAACAAGGCGCGCCAAAAAGCAAAACGCCCGCATATGCGGGCGTTCAGGAACACGTCGTGGAGGGAAGATTATTCTTCTTCGTCGCGCAGTGGAACAATCAGCATATCAACGTGAACGGTGTTGATCAGCTGACGTGCGGAAGACATCAGTTTGCTCCAGAAGTCCTGGTGGTGACCACAAACCACCAGATCCATATCGTATTTCTTGATTGCATCGACCAGAACCTGGCCCAGGTCGCCGCTGCCGCTCAGGGTTTCAGTGATTGGGTAGCCTGCATTAGTGGAAAGCTCGGTCAGCGCATGATGTGTCTCTTCAGAGATGCGTTTCTGCATATCACCCAGATTCACATCAATAAGCCCGGTGTATAGGTCAGAGTAGTTTACATCTACGTGGATCAGAGAAACTTTCGCATTGTAGGGGCGAGCCATAGAGACTGCTTTCTCTACCAGAACTTTGCTTTCCGGGGAGAGATCGACCGCGATGAGAATGTGTTTATAAGCCATAGTGTTACTCCTTCCATAAAGTTGTCGATGACTGGCCAGCTAGCGTTTCTTGTGCCGTTACGTCACCCGCGTCCTGCGAACTACGTGCGCGGGGCTAACCCAGCCGTAAAGATTCAGTGTTAAGACCATCCTTACCTTATAGCGACCCGGATGATCCGTCAATCCGCCTTGCTTACCCGTTAGATAAACAAATTTTCGACATGAATATATTGATAGTGGTTAACCTTCTGGAAAAAAAACAACCTGATCTCCTACACTATCTATAGAGCCGCTCGGATGTTGGTCACCACAAAAGCGGTTTCTCCAGGACCTGGTGTTAACTGATTGGCAGCGTATCGGGAGCGGTAGCCCCGGGGTGGAACTCCGCGGGCAGGTCGCCGGGGAGGAGGTATGATAAGCACCGTCGCATTATTTTGGGCTTTATGTGTCGTTTGCATTGTTAACATGGCGCGCTATTTCTCATCACTACGCGCGTTGTTAGTGGTACTGCGTAACTGCGATCCATTGCTCTATCAATATGTTGATGGAGGGGGCTTTTTTACCTCACATGGCCAACCCAACAAACAGGTGCGTCTCGTTTGGTATATCTATGCCCAACGTTATCGCGATCATCACGATGATGAGTTTATTCGCCGCTGTGAGCGGGTGCGTCGGCAGTTTATTCTGACTAGCGCATTGTGTGGTCTGGTGGTGGTCAGCCTGATTGCATTGATGATTTGGCATTAAGCACTTCAGCAATAATAACGCATAAAAAAAGCGGGCCAGTAAACTGACCCGCTCGAGACTGATTACAAACGCAAAATTGCCTGATGCGCTACGCTTATCAGGCCTGCATAATCTCTGCAATCTATTGAATTTGCATGTTTTTGTAGGCCGGATAAGGCGTTCACGCCGCATCCGGCATGAACAAAGCGCACTATGTCACAATCTGAAGCGGGCCAGCTGACCCGCTCGTTTTGGTGCGTACGATTACAGGAACTGCAAGGAGAGCCAGTACAGCCCGCCGGAAAGCAGTACCGCAGCCGGAAGGGTAAACACCCAGGCCATCAGAATGCTGGTCACGGTTTTACGCTGTAAGCCGCCACCATCTACCACCATCGTCCCCGCGACAGAAGAGGAGAGTACGTGAGTAGTGGAAACCGGCATCCCGGTATAACTCGCCAGGCCGATAGACACTGCCGCCGTCATCTGGGCAGACATCCCCTGAGCGTAGGTCATGCCTTTCTTACCGATTTTCTCACCGATAGTCGTTGCCACACGACGCCAGCCAATCATCGTACCGATACCTAACGCCAGCGCGACCGCCATGATGATCCACACCGGTGCATACTCGATGGTGCTAAGCATGTCGGACTTCAGTTTCTTCAACAGGCGCTGATCGTCAGCACTCACGCCAGGTATCTTCACTACTTTGTCGATAGTGTCAGAAACGCACAGCATAATGCGGCGCATCTGGCTACGTTGATCAAGCGACAGCTTGTCGTAGCTTTCCACATCGGTAGTTAACATACCTTTCAGGCGGTTGAGCGCGTTAATGGTATTCGACGGATGGCAATGGAACTCCGCGGGTTGCGTTGCGCCAGCTTCCGGAGCCGGTACTAACTGATCAGCACCGGTAGCCTGTTTCAGCAGCGCAGGATGCTGCTCAAAGTAAGCTTCGACGTTGTTGATGGCATCACGGGTACGGGTGATTTCGTAGCCAGTGGCATTCATATTCACCACGAAGCCTGCTGGTGCGACACCAATCAATACCAACATAACCAGACCAATGCCTTTCTGACCATCGTTCGCGCCGTGCGAAAACGCCACGCCGATAGCGGAAAGGATCAGCGCAATACGCGTCCAGAACGGCGGCTTTTTCTTGCCGTCTTTCTTTTCACGCTCCGCTGGGGTCAGGTGGATACGGGCGCGTTTCTTGGTGCCGCTCCAGTAGCGACGCAGCAAGAAAATCAGACCGCCAGCAAACACCAGGCCGACAATAGGGGAAACGATCAGAGAACCGAAAATACTTAATACTTTCGGGATATTGAGTGCATCCACCACTGACGTCCCGGTCATCAACGCATTGGTTAAACCAATCCCGATGATCGCGCCAATCAGTGTATGAGAGCTGGATGCAGGTAAACCAAAGTACCAGGTACCCAGGTTCCAGATAATCGCCGCCAGCAACATAGAGAACACCATGGCAAGGCCATGAGACGATCCCATATTAAGCAGCAGATCCGTCGGCAGCATATGCACAATGGCATAGGCAACACTCAGACCACCCAGCAAAACACCCAAAAAGTTGAACACCGCCGCCATAACCACGGCGAGCTGAGAACGCATCGCGCGGGTATAGATAACGGTTGCCACGGCGTTGGCTGTGTCATGGAAACCATTGATGGCTTCGTAGAACAGCACAAAAGCCAGTGCAAGCAATAATAACAGCCCGGTATGCAAATCCAGGCCAGCAAACAAATGTAGCATAGGACGTTACGCCATTTTGAGGACATGAACGCGGCGCATTATCAGTGACTTTCGCGGCGCGGGCAAAGTGAAATATAGACTTTTTTTGATTTGCCTCCTGTATGGATTTCACTCAAAAAATAATTATCTTATATAATTCAGGCAAATACTTCCTTTTAGTAATATTGATGCTGGTGTGACCACTGAGGAATCTTTACAATTCACGCCCGTTTTTTCTAAGAGGAGCGCAACGTGGAAAGGTTTGATGCCATTATTATAGGCGCTGGTGCGGCGGGTATGTTCTGTTCTGCGCTGGCAGGTCAGGCAGGACGCCGGGTTCTGCTGATCGATAATGGTAAAAAACCAGGGCGCAAAATCCTTATGTCTGGCGGTGGGCGCTGCAACTTTACCAACCTTTATGTCGAACCAGGCGCTTATCTGAGCCAGAATCCGCATTTTTGTAAGTCTGCACTCGCGCGTTTTACCCAGTGGGATTTCATTGATCTGGTCAATAAACACGGCATCGCCTGGCACGAGAAAACGTTAGGACAACTCTTCTGCGATGACTCCGCGCAGCAGATTGTCGACATGCTGGTGGATGAGTGCGAGAAGGGCAATGTAACCTTCAGATTGCGTAGCGAAGTGCTGAGTGTGGCGAAGGATGAAACAGGCTTCACGCTTGAACTGAACGGCATGACTGTCGGTTGCGAAAAGCTGGTCATCGCGACCGGTGGGCTGTCAATGCCGGGGCTGGGCGCATCGCCGTTTGGTTATAAGATTGCCGAACAATTTGGCCTCAACGTGCTGCCGACCCGTGCGGGTCTGGTGCCATTCACTCTGCATAAACCGTTGCTCGAAGAGTTACAGGTGCTGGCGGGCGTGGCGGTGCCTTCCGTGATTACCGCTGAAAACGGCACCGTTTTCCGTGAGAACTTACTCTTCACCCACCGCGGCTTATCTGGACCGGCGGTGTTGCAGATTTCCAGCTACTGGCAACCGGGTGAATTTGTCAGTATCAATCTGCTACCGGATGTGGACCTCGAAACCTTCCTGAATGAGCAGCGTAACGCACATCCGAATCAGAGCCTGAAAAACACACTGGCGGTTCATCTACCGAAGCGGTTGGTTGAACGCTTACAGCAACTCGGGCAAATCCCGGATGTTTCGCTAAAACAGCTCAACGTGCGTGACCAACAGGCACTGATTAGCACATTGACCGACTGGCGCGTACAACCCAACGGCACTGAAGGCTATCGCACTGCCGAAGTGACGCTCGGCGGCGTGGACACCAACGAACTCTCTTCACGGACGATGGAAGCGCGCAAAGTGCCTGGGCTGTACTTCATCGGCGAAGTGATGGACGTTACCGGCTGGCTGGGGGGCTATAACTTCCAGTGGGCGTGGTCGAGTGCGTGGGCTTGTGCGCAGGATTTGATTGCAGCGAAGTCGTCCTGACCTGTTACCTAAAGATGAAAATTATTAGAGCCGCATTAAAAATGAGCTAATTTTGATAGTGGCTATCTTGTGATTATTTTCTAATGAGCCCGTGAACTGAAACCCTCCAAGCTTAATATAAGGTGGAAGGAAAGATGATTGAAAACTCACCCAGTGGCCAGATCTTTATAAAATATGAACAGGCTGAAAAAGACAGTAACTTTGTTGTTTTTTTATCCTTAACCACTATGCATTAATGCTGCGGGTAATGCTGCCAACTTACTGATTTAGTGTATGATGGTGATTTTAAGGTGCTTGCGTGGCTTCCATTTCCATCAGATGTCCTTCCTGCTCCGCTACTGAAGGCGTGGTGCGTAACGGCAAAAGCACTGCCGGACATCAGCGCTATCTCTGCTCTCATTGCCGTAAAACATGGCAACTACAGTTCACTTACACCGCCTCTCAGCCCGGTACGCACCAGAAA
>NZ_MECT01000584.1:0-14807 GCF_001722145.1 Shigella sp. FC1544 | reverse complement strand
GGCTTACTACACCCGCAAAATGAGTCAGGGAAAACGACACAATCAGGCGCTTATCGCCCTGGCGAGACGACGCTGCGACGTTCTGTTCGCCATGATGCGCGACGGGACTTTTTATACCCCGCAGGGTCATAACATGCTTGACAACTTAATAGGGGCCCCCCCCCTTCTGGCAACTGGCGCACAGTAGCGCAGACAATTTTCCGGCACTGACGGTCAGCCATTTTATTACCGCCAATCTGCTCCCGGTGATGCTGGGTAATATTATCGGCGGTGCAGTGCTGGTGAGTATGTGTTATCGGGCTATTTATTTACGTCAGGAATCCTGAAAAATCAGCCCGGCGAAACAGTTCGTCGGGCTGAAGATTATTCTTGCGCGATTTGCCCATCGGGCCAGGCGTGGATCACGGCTTTGATCAGCGTCGCCAATGGAATGGCGAAGAATACGCCCCAGAATCCCCACAAACCACCGAAGATCACCACCGATAAAATAATCACCAGCGGATGCAGGTTAACCGCTTCGGAGAACAACACCGGTACTAGCAGGTTGCCGTCCAGCGCCTGAATAATCAGATACACCGCGAAGCAGCTCCAGAATTCCGTGCCTGCGCCAAACTGGAATAGCGCCACGCCAACCACCGGAATGGTCACCACAAATGCGCCAATGTACGGAATAAGAACCGAGAAGCCGACCAGCACCGCCAGCAGCAGCGAATAGTTCAGCCCAAAGAGCAAGAACCCCAGCCAGGTGGCGATCCCCACCACGCTCATCTCCAGCACTTTGCCGCGGATATAGTTGGTGATTTGTTGATTCATCTCCTTCCACACCTGTCCTGCCAGTCCACGGTTGCGCGGCAGCACCCGACGAACGGCGTTCAGCATCTGCTCTTTGTCTTTCAGCAGGAAGAAGACCATCAATGGCACCAGCACCAGATAGACGGCAATGGTCAGCAAACCGACCAGCGAGGCGAGGGAAATTTTCACCACCGAATCGCCCATGGTCAGCATCCGACTGCGCATATTTTCGGCCATTGCATCAATAATGCCCGCGTCCATTAACGCCGGATAGCGGCGCGGCAACGTGGCGGCAAAGTCAGAAAGCTTATTGAGCATCCCCGGCATATCGCGGATTAAGTAGATGCCCTGTTGCCAGGCGATAGGCAGTACCACGAACGCCATCAGTAGCAATATACCGACAAAAACCACCAATACAATCGACGTCGCCCAGCGGCGGGAGCAGCCAATAGATTGCAGGCGCACGGTTGGCCATTCCAGCAAATAGGCCAGCACAATAGCCACCAGCAACGGAGCAAGCAGGCCACTAAAGAAAAAGATAATGCCAAATCCGGCAACTAAAATAACCAGCAAGGCAATCGCTTCCGGGTCGCTAAAACGGCGGCGATACCATTGCATCAACATTTCGAGCATAAAAACCTTCCCTGAACCTCAAGAGCGGGATTGCGATCCGCAATTGTATCGAAATGTCACAAAAAAGACTTCGCTTTTTATGACGGATTCAGGAAACTGAAAAGTCATTTGAGTGGGCTAATCTTCGCCGTTACACTCAAAGGCGGCGCGGTGGGAACGATATTTCACAGTATCGGTCAAATGACTATCTTCAGAAATACAGGATAGAGGTTATGTTCAGGCAGTTGAAAAAAAACCTAGTTGCAACCCTCATTGCTGCTATGACCATTGGTCAGGTAGCCCCGGCGTTTGCCGACAACGCAGACACCTTGCCGGATATGGGAACCTCCGCAGGAAGCACGCTTTCCATTGGTCAGGAAATGCAGATGGGCGACTATTATGTCCGCCAGCTACGCGGCAGCGCGCCGTTAATTAATGACCCGCTGTTAACGCAATATATTAATTCGCTGGGGATGCGTCTGGTTTCGCATGCCAATTCGGTTAAGACACCGTTTCATTTTTTTCTAATCAACAACGACGAAATTAACGCCTTTGCTTTCTTTGGCGGCAACGTGGTGCTGCACTCTGCCCTGTTCCGTTATTCCGATAACGAAAGTCAACTGGCTTCAGTTATGGCGCACGAAATCTCCCACCTCACCCAACGTCACCTGGCGCGAGCGATGGAAGATCAGCAGCGCAGCGCGCCGCTGACCTGGGTCGGCGCGTTAGGTTCTATTTTACTGGCGATGGCCAGTCCGCAGGCGGGGATGGCGGCGCTGACCGGTACACTGGCGGGAACGCGTCAGGGGATGATCAGTTTCACCCAGCAAAATGAACAGGAAGCGGACCGCATTGGTATTCAGGTGCTGCAACGCTCGGGATTCGATCCGCAGGCGATGCCAACCTTCCTCGAAAAATTACTCGATCAGGCGCGTTACTCCTCGCGCCCGCCGGAAATTTTATTGACTCACCCGTTGCCGGAAAGTCGTCTGGCAGATGCCCGCAACCGTGCTAATCAGATGCGACCGATGGTGGTGCAGTCGTCGGAAGATTTCTATCTGGCGAAAGCGCGCACACTGGGGATGTATAATTCCGGACGTAACCAGCTCACCAGTGATTTGCTGGATGAATGGGCGAAAGGAAACGTTCGTCAGCAACGAGCGGCGCAATATGGTCGTGCTTTACAGGCGATGGAAGCCAATAAATACGACGAGGCGCGTAAAACGCTGCAACCGTTACTGGCGGCAGAACCTGGCAACGCATGGTATCTCGATCTGGCTACCGATATCGATCTTGGGCAAAACAAAGCCAATGAGGCAATCAATCGCCTGAAAAATGCCCGTGATTTGCGCACCAATCCGGTGTTGCAGCTCAACCTGGCAAACGCTTATCTGCAAGGCGGTCAACCACAAGAAGCGGCCAATATTCTCAATCGCTACACCTTTAATAATAAAGATGACAGCAACGGCTGGGATTTACTGGCACAGGCGGAAGCCGCGCTAAATAACCGCGATCAGGAGCTGGCTGCGCGAGCAGAAGGTTATGCGCTCGCCGGACGACTCGATCAGGCCATTTCGCTGTTGAGTAGCGCCAGTTCGCAGGTGAAATTAGGCAGCCTGCAACAAGCGCGTTACGATGCGCGCATCGACCAGTTGCGCCAGCTGCAGGAACGCTTTAAGCCTTATACCAAGATGTAATTCGCATTAAAGGAAGAACAATGACCAAACAGGTAAAAATCTACCATAACCCACGCTGTTCAAAGAGCCGGGAAACGCTGAACCTGCTGAAAGAAAACGGCGTGGAGCCAGAAGTGGTACTCTACCTTGAGACACCCGCCGATGCGGCAACGCTGCGCGATTTGCTGAAAATGCTGGGGATGAATAGCGCCCGTGAATTGATGCGCCAGAAAGAGGATCTTTATAAAGAACTGAACCTGGCTGACAGTTCGCTTAGCGAAGAGGCGCTGATTCAGGCAATGGTGGATAATCCGAAGCTGATGGAGCGCCCGATTGTGGTCGCGAATGGCAAAGCGCGGATTGGTCGTCCACCGGTGCAGGTACTGGAAATCGTGGGTTAAGATGTGCTCCATCGCTAGTTGAAGCACATTGCCGGATGCGACGCTTGCCATGTCTTATCCGGCCTACGAATACTATGGATTAACTTCGCGTAGTTCGGATAAGGCGTTCGCGCCGCATCCGACAATAAACACCTTATCTACAACTTCAGAATTTCTTTCACAAACGGAATGGTCAGCTTACGTTGCGCGGTAATCGACGCACGATCCAACTGATCCAACGTCATAAATAGCGTGCGCATTTCTCTGTCGAGCCGCTTCAGCAAGAAACGCCCCACATCTTCCGGCAGTTCAAAACCACGCAAACGCGCGCGTAACTGTAGCGCCTGCAACTTATCTTCATCAGAAAGTGGCTGCAATTTGTAGATCTGCCCCCAGTCGAGTCGCGACGCGAGATCCGGTAATCCCAGATTCAACTGCCGCGGTGGACGATCGCCGGTGATCAACAACCGTGTTTTGCCCGATTCCAGAATTCGATTGTAGAGATCGAAAATCGCCATCTCCCACAACTCATCGCCTGCAATACACTCAATGTTGTCGATACAAACCAGCGACAAATGCTCCATACCGTCGAGCACTTCCGGAACAAACCAGGTGCGTTTATCCAGCGGGACATAGCCCACCGCATCGCCACGCTGCGACAATTCCGCGCAAGCCGCGTGCAGCAGATGGCTGCGCCCCGCGCCTTCGCGTGCCCAGAGATAGATGTAACCGCTATGTTCCTGACGCAGCACGTTTTGCAGCGCGGCCAGTAAAGAGGAGTTATCCCCCGGCCAGAAACTTGCAAAGGTTTCGTCGTCAGGAAGATAAAGTGGCAAAGAGAGCTGTGCCGGTGTGTTCAGAGATACCTCAACCAGGATTTCACAAAATCGCGAGAAGTTTACCACAGAATCCCATGATGTTTGAACCGGGCAGCAACACTGCCCGGTCGGTACATTATTTGTCTGTTATATCCGCCTCTTCTGCGTCCAGCACCACTTCTTCAGGGCGCAGCACACTGATCAGTTTGAAAATCAAACTTAAGCCGATACCGACGATGGTCGCCAGCGCCATACCTTTTAACTCCGCCGCGCCGATGTTTACCTTCGCGCCACTGACGCCGATGATCAAAATCACGGAAGTCAGGATCAGGTTCTGTGCTTTGTTGTAATCCACTTTCGATTCGATCAAAACACGAATACCGGAAGCACCGATGACACCATAAAGCAGCAGCGAAACGCCGCCCATCACCGGCAATGGGATCATCTGGATAGCGGCAGCCAGTTTACCGACGCAGGAAAGCAGGATAGCGAAAATCGCCGCCCCGCCGATAACCCAGGTACTGTAAACACGGGTGATCGCCATCACGCCAATGTTTTCTCCGTAAGTGGTATTTGGCGTGGAGCCAAAGAAGCCGGAGATCACGGTCGACAGGCCGTTAGCAAACATCGAACGGTGCAGACCTGGATCGCGCAGCAGATCTTTTTTGACGATATTAGCCGTTACTACCAGGTGCCCTACGTGTTCGGCAATAACCACTAACGCCGCTGGCAGAATAGTCAGAATGGCAAACCACTCGAAGCGCGGCGTATAGAGGGTTGGCAGCGCAAACCAGTGAGCATTAATAATCGGCGTGGTATCGACAATTCCCATTGCGAAAGAGAGCGCGTAGCCCACCAGCACGCCAATTAAAATCGGGATAATTGCCAGGAAACCACGAAACAGCACGGAACCTAAAACCGTGACCGCCAGGGTGGTAATAGAGATGATGATGGTTTTGGAGTCTGGAGTTTGCCCTTCAGCCGGGAGTAAACCCGCCATACCGGCAGCTACGCCCGCCAGCTCCAGACCGATGACGGCAACGATTGCGCCCATTGCCGCAGGTGGAAACAGCACGTCCAGCCAGCCGGTCCCCGCTTTCTTCACGATAAAAGAAACCAGGCAGAACAGCACGCCGCACATAATAAAGCCGCCCAGCGCGACTTCATACCCTAACGGCAACAGTAACAATACCGGTGAAATAAAGGCAAAGCTGGAACCAAGATAAGCCGGAATTTTCCCTTTACAGATGAAGAGATACAGCAGCGTTCCAATACCGTTAAATAACAGTACAGTCGCCGGGTTAATATGAAATAAGACGGGCACCAGGACGGTTGCACCAAACATGGCGAACAAATGTTGCAAACTAAGCGGGATTGTCTGTAAAAGTGGCGGTCTTTCACTCACCCCGATAGCACGGCGCGTCATAGTATTATCCTCTGTATTATGTGTTATAGGCGCTTTACTCAAAAAAAAGCCGACTCTTAAAGTCGGCTTTAATTATTTTTATTCTTTATTTCGTACCAAAGATTTTGTCACCGGCATCGCCGAGGCCCGGAATAATGTATCCGTGCTCGTTCAGTCCCTGATCAATCGATGCGGTATACAGTTCGACGTCCGGGTGCGCTTTTTCCAGCGCAGCGATACCTTCTGGCGCAGCGACCAGCACCAGAACTTTGATGCTGCTGCAGCCCGCTTTTTTCAGCAGGTCGATGGTCGCGATAACGGAACCACCGGTTGCCAGCATTGGGTCAACGATCAGCGCCATACGCTCATCGATGTTAGAAACCAGTTTCTGGAAGTACGGTACCGGCTCCAGCGTTTCTTCATTACGGTACATACCGACAACGCTGATGCGCGCGCTCGGAACATTTTCCAGCACACCGTCCATCATACCAAGACCCGCACGCAGAATTGGCACAACGGTAATTTTCTTACCTTTGATCTGGTCGATTTCTACCGGGCCGTTCCAGCCTTCGATAGTTACTTTTTCCGTTTCGAGGTCGGCGGTCGCTTCGTAAGTCAGCAGGCTACCCACTTCGGAAGCGAGTTCGCGAAAGCGCTTGGTGCTGATATCTTGCTCACGCATCAGTCCCAGCTTGTGTTTGACGAGTGGGTGTTTGACTTCCACGATCTTCATACTCTTTCTCCTTTGAGGGGCAGCCACAAAAAAATCGACGGATTATACCTCCTTTCTTCAAGGCGGCAATATTCTTTTCGTTGACTTTAGTCAAAATGATAACGATTTGAGATAAAGTTACTTTATATTCAAATGGTTATGAAAGAAGATCATTCCATCCGAAAACTAACCTTTGCCCTGGCACAAGTCTTCTTTCGCCGCGCGTCTGGGGAAAAGACGTGCAAAAAGGTTGTGCAAAGCAGTCTCGCAAACGTTTGCTTTCCCTGTTAGAATTGCGCCGAATTTTATTTTTCTACCGCAAGTAACGCGTGGGGACCCAAGCAGTGACCGATAAAACCTCTCTTAGCTACAAAGATGCCGGTGTTGATATTGACGCGGGTAATGCTCTGGTTGGAAGAATCAAAGGCGTAGTGAAGAAAACGCGTCGTCCGGAAGTGATGGGCGGTCTGGGCGGCTTCGGTGCGCTGTGTGCATTGCCGCAAAAATATCGTGAACCCGTGCTGGTTTCCGGCACTGACGGCGTAGGTACCAAGCTGCGTCTGGCAATGGACTTAAAACGTCACGACACCATTGGTATTGATCTGGTCGCCATGTGCGTTAATGACCTGGTGGTGCAAGGTGCAGAACCGCTGTTTTTCCTCGACTATTACGCAACCGGAAAACTGGATGTTGATACCACTTCAGCGGTGATCAGCGGCATCGCGGAAGGTTGTCTGCAATCGGGCTGTTCACTGGTGGGTGGCGAAACGGCAGAAATGCCGGGGATGTATCACGGTGAAGATTACGATGTCGCGGGTTTCTGCGTGGGCGTGGTAGAAAAATCAGAAATCATCGACGGCTCTAAAGTCAGCGACGGCGATGTTCTGATTGCACTCGGTTCCAGCGGTCCGCACTCGAACGGCTATTCGCTGGTGCGCAAAATTCTTGAAGTCAGCGGTTGTGATCCGCAAACCACCGAACTTGATGGTAAGCCATTAGCCGATCATCTGCTGGCACCGACCCGCATTTACGTGAAGTCAGTGCTGGAGTTGATTGAAAAGGTCGATGTGCATGCCATTGCGCACCTGACCGGCGGCGGCTTCTGGGAAAACATTCCACGCGTATTGCCAGATAATACTCAGGCAGTGATTGATGAATCTTCCTGGCAGTGGCCGGAAGTGTTCAACTGGCTGCAAACGGCAGGTAACGTTGAGCGCCATGAAATGTATCGCACCTTCAACTGCGGCGTCGGGATGATTATTGCCCTGCCTGCTCCGGAAGTGGACAAAGCCCTCGCCCTGCTCAATGCCAACGGTGAAAACGCGTGGAAAATCGGTATCATCAAAGCCTCTGATTCCGAACAACGCGTGGTTATCGAATAATGAATATTGTGGTGCTTATTTCCGGTAACGGAAGTAATTTACAGGCAATTATTGACGCCTGTAAAACCAACAAAATTAAAGGCACCGTACGGGCAGTTTTCAGCAATAAGGCCGACGCGTTCGGCCTTGAACGCGCCCGCCAGGCGGGTATTGCAACGCATACGCTCATCGCCAGCGCGTTTGACAGTCGTGAAGCCTATGACCGGGAGTTGATTCATGAAATCGACATGTACGCACCCGATGTGGTCGTGCTGGCTGGTTTTATGCGCATTCTCAGCCCGGCGTTTGTCTCCCACTATGCCGGGCGTTTGCTGAACATTCACCCTTCTCTGCTGCCGAAATATCCCGGATTACACACCCATCGTCAGGCGCTGGAAAATGGCGATGAAGAGCACGGTACATCGGTGCATTTCGTCACCGATGAACTGGACGGTGGCCCGGTTATTTTACAGGCGAAAGTCCCGGTATTTGCTGGTGATACGGAAGATGACGTCACCGCCCGCGTGCAAACCCAGGAACACGCTATTTATCCACTGGTGATTAGCTGGTTTGCCGATGGTCGTCTGAAAATGCACGAAAACGCCGCGTGGCTGGATGGTCAACGTCTGCCGCCGCAGGGCTACGCTGCCGACGAGTAATGCCCCCGTAGTTAAAGCGCCAGCTCTGCCGCTGGCGTTTTTCAATTCATCTGTAAATCGCAAGCTCCAGCAGTTTTTTTCCCCTTTTCTGGCATAGTTGGACATCTGCCAATATTGCTCGCCATAATATCCAGGCAGTGTCCCGTGAATAAAACGGAGTAAAAGTGGTAATGGGTCAGGAAAAGCTATACATCGAAAAAGAGCTCAGTTGGTTATCGTTCAATGAACGCGTGCTTCAGGAAGCGGCGGACAAATCTAACCCGCTGATTGAAAGGATGCGTTTCCTGGGGATCTATTCCAATAACCTTGATGAGTTCTATAAAGTCCGCTTCGCTGAACTGAAGCGACGCATCATTATTAGCGAAGAACAAGGCTCCAACTCTCATTCCCGCCATTTACTGAGCAAAATTCAGTCCCGGGTGCTGAAAGCCGATCAGGAATTCGACGGCCTCTACAACGAGCTATTGCTGGAGATGGCGCGCAACCAGATCTTCCTGATTAATGAACGCCAGCTCTCCGTCAATCAACAAAACTGGCTTCGTCATTATTTTAAGCAGTATCTGCGTCAGCACATTACGCCGATTTTAATCAATCCTGACACTGACTTAGTGCAGTTCCTGAAGGATGATTACACCTATCTGGCGGTGGAAATTATCCGTGGAGACACCATCCGTTACGCGCTGCTGGAGATCCCATCAGATAAAGTGCCGCGCTTTGTGAATTTACCGCCAGAAGCGCCGCGTCGACGCAAGCCGATGATTCTTCTGGATAACATTCTGCGTTACTGCCTTGATGATATTTTCAAAGGCTTCTTTGATTATGACGCGCTGAATGCCTATTCAATGAAGATGACCCGCGATGCTGAATACGATTTAGTGCATGAGATGGAAGCCAGCCTGATGGAGTTGATGTCTTCCAGTCTCAAGCAGCGTTTAACTGCTGAGCCGGTGCGTTTTGTTTATCAGCGCGATATGCCCAATGCGCTGGTTGAAGTGTTACGCGAAAAACTGACTATTTCCCGCTACGACTCCATCGTCCCCGGCGGTCGTTATCATAATTTTAAAGACTTTATTAATTTCCCCAATGTCGGCAAAGCCAATCTGGTGAACAAACCACTGCCGCGTTTACGCCACATTTGGTTTGATAAAGCCCAGTTCCGCAATGGTTTTGATGCCATTCGCGAACACGATGTGTTGCTCTATTATCCTTATCACACCTTTGAGCATGTGCTGGAACTGCTGCGTCAGGCTTCGTTCGACCCGAGCGTACTGGCGATTAAAATTAACATTTACCGCGTGGCGAAAGATTCACGCATCATCGACTCGATGATCCACGCCGCACATAACGGTAAGAAAGTCACTGTGGTGGTTGAGTTACAGGCGCGTTTCGACGAAGAAGCCAACATTCACTGGGCGAAGCGCCTGACCGAAGCAGGCGTGCACGTTATCTTCTCTGCGCCGGGGCTGAAAATTCACGCCAAACTGTTCCTGATTTCACGTAAAGAAAACGGTGAAGTGGTCCGTTACGCACACATCGGGACCGGGAACTTTAACGAAAAAACCGCGCGTCTTTATACTGACTATTCGTTGCTGACCGCAGATGCGCGTATCACCAACGAAGTACGGCGGGTATTTAACTTTATTGAAAACCCATACCGCCCAGTGACATTTGATTATTTAATGGTGTCACCGCAAAACTCTCGCCGTCTGTTATATGAAATGGTAGACCGCGAAATCGCCAACGCGCAGCAAGGGCTGCCCAGTGGTATCACCCTGAAGCTAAATAACCTTGTCGATAAAGGCCTGGTTGATCGTCTGTATGCGGCCTCCAGCTCCGGCGTACCGGTTAATCTGCTGGTTCGCGGAATGTGTTCGCTGATCCCCAATCTGGAAGGCATTAGCGACAACATTCGTGCCATCAGTATTGTTGACCGTTACCTTGAACATGACCGGGTTTATATTTTTGAAAATGGCGGCGATAAAAAGGTCTACCTTTCTTCCGCCGACTGGATGACGCGCAATATTGATTATCGTATTGAAGTGGCGACACCGCTGCTCGATCCGCACCTGAAGCAGCGGGTGCTGGACATCATCGACATATTGTTCAGCGATACGGTCAAAGCACGTTATATCGATAAAGAACTCAGTAATCGCTACGTTCCCCGCGGCAATCGCCGCAAAGTACGGGCGCAGTTGGCGATTTACGACTACATCAAATCACTCGAACAACCTGAATAACCCTATGCCAATACACGATAAATCCCCTCGTCCGCAGGAGTTTGCTGCGGTCGATCTTGGTTCAAACAGTTTTCACATGGTCATAGCCCGTGTGGTAGATGGTGCCATGCAGATTATTGGCCGCCTGAAACAGCGAGTGCATCTGGCGGACGGCCTGGGGCCAGATAATATGTTGAGTGAAGAGGCAATGACGCGCGGTTTGAACTGTCTGTCGCTGTTTGCCGAACGGCTACAAGGGTTTTCTCCTGCCAGCGTCTGTATAGTCGGCACCCATACGCTGCGTCAGGCGCTGAACGCCACTGACTTTCTGAAACGCGTGGAAAAGGTCATTCCCTACCCGATTGAAATTATTTCCGGTAATGAAGAAGCCCGTCTGATTTTTATGGGCGTGGAACATACCCAACCGGAGAAAGGTCGCAAACTGGTTATTGATATTGGCGGCGGATCTACGGAACTGGTGATTGGTGAAAATTTCGAACCGATTCTCGTTGAAAGCCGCCGGATGGGTTGTGTCAGCTTTGCCCAGCTTTACTTCCCTGGCGGGGTCATCAATAAAGAGAATTTTCAGCGCGCTCGTATGGCGGCAGCACAAAAACTGGAAACTTTAACCTGGCAATTCCGTATTCAGGGCTGGAACGTGGCAATGGGCGCTTCCGGTACCATAAAAGCCGCCCATGAAGTGTTAATGGAAATGGGCGAGAAAGACGGGATAATTACCCCGGAGCGTCTGGAAAAACTGGTAAAAGAAGTTTTACGTCACCGTAATTTCGCATCGCTGAGTTTACCGGGTCTTTCCGAAGAGCGGAAAACAGTCTTCGTTCCTGGACTGGCGATTTTATGCGGTGTGTTTGATGCTTTAGCCATCCGTGAACTGCGCCTTTCTGACGGGGCGTTACGCGAAGGCGTACTGTACGAAATGGAAGGACGTTTCCGTCATCAGGATGTGCGTAGTCGCACCGCCAGCAGCCTCGCCAACCAGTATCACATCGACAGCGAACAGGCCCGACGGGTGCTGGATACCACTATGCAAATGTACGAACAGTGGCGGGAACAGCAACCGAAGCTGGCGCATCCGCAACTGGAGGCGCTACTGCGATGGGCCGCCATGCTGCATGAGGTCGGGTTGAATATCAACCACAGCGGTTTGCATCGCCACTCCGCTTATATTCTGCAAAACAGTGACTTGCCGGGTTTTAATCAGGAACAGCAGCTGATGATGGCGACACTGGTGCGCTATCACCGCAAAGCGATTAAACTCGACGATCTGCCGCGCTTTACCTTGTTTAAGAAGAAACAGTTCCTGCCACTGATTCAGCTATTGCGCCTTGGCGTATTACTCAACAATCAACGTCAGGCAACCACCACACCGCCAACATTGACACTGATTACTGATGACAGTCACTGGACACTGCGTTTCCCGCATGACTGGTTTAGTCAGAATGCGTTGGTACTGCTTGATCTGGAAAAGGAGCAAGAATACTGGGAAGGCGTGGCTGGCTGGCGGTTGAAAATTGAAGAAGAAAGTACACCTGAAATCGCCGCTTAATGCTTTGCGGGCCGACGAGAAATGTCGGCCCGCATTATTCAGGCACTTTCGCGAATGGGTTCGATTTCATTCAACGTATCAATTAACGGCTACGGCTTACCAATAAGATAACCCTGCATATAATCGATCCCCAAAGAGAGCACCGCCTCGCGGATCTCTTCGTTTTCAACGTACTCTGCCACTACCCGCATTTTCTTCATTCGCGCCAGGTGGCAAATCGATGCCACTATCTGATAATCCAGACTATTTGACACAATATTGCGGATAAAACTGCCGTCAATTTTAAGCAGATCGGCATTCACATTTTTAAGCCGTGCATAGCTGGCGTAGCCGGTGCCGAAATCATCAATCGCAATCTGGCAGCCTAATTCCTGAAGATGCTGCAAGGTGATTTGCGCCTGCTTAACATTGGTCAGAGCATTACTTTCGGTGACTTCAAAAATAAGTTGCCACGCTTCAATCTGATATTTAGCCAGCAACTGACTGACTTCAAAAGGAAAACGAGCCTGACATACCGAGGTTGGAGACAGATTAATAGCAAAACGGTGAGCGGGCATCTTCGCTCTGTTTTCAGCCATAAATTGCAGCGTATGCTCAATGACCCACATGTCGATACTCGACGATAAACCAAATTCGTGCGCGACCGGCAAGAAACTATCGGGGCTGATCAGTTCATCATTCTCACCTTTCATGCGCAGAAGAATTTCATGGTAAACATCACCACGCATACCGGTAATCGGCTGGGCCATCAGGAAAAAATGGTTGTGTTCCAGCGCCTGCTGTAGTCGATTCATCATCGCGACTTTATCTTTCAATTCGCGTTGCAATACATTGCCCCGCGACGCTGCATATTTTCCGGGGCGTTGGTCACGATGGAAAGTTCGGCGACCGTATTTAGCTCTCCCAGCAGCAGGTAGATATGATTCACTGGCGAGCGCACATAGCAGTAACTGACGCCAATCTGCGGTTGCATCGGCATGCCATCCCAAAAGAAACGAAATTGCTTGAGATGGCTATCCAGTGCGGTAATGCGCTCCTGGTGCGATTCTGTATTCAGTCGCAGCGCGAGATCGTTACCCGAAAGCTGATAAACATCTTCACCCGGTTCCAGCAAGGGTGACAGCCAGTGAGAAAGTTTTTGCTTGTATTGAATCCGCAGCATGATGCCATAGTTCTTAACCAGCATTTCCATGCCAGGGATGCGTAAATAACAAAGCGCAGACCAGGGGGCATCACGCAACGCGCGATTCAGGGCGCGAACATTTGGCAGATGAACCACCGGGTCCACATACGCAAGCCGCTGAATGCGTCTGACTACCGCTCTCTGACGGGTTGCCAGTACAGCCATATAATTGACAATAAAAGAGAATACCAGATAACTGGAGGAGGTTATGGTCAGCTGCGTGGTATAGCCAGGATAAATGGGAATGTAATTTTGATAGCTGTGGATGCTGATCATCAACACGACCGCCCAGAGCAGAGAAATCAGCTTATAACCATAGCGCATCGCTCCCCACATCATCAGGGGCAGCAATAATGACAAGGTATAATTGGTGCTAAAAATTGTGCTTTTTTCATTTAACGGCATGCATAACAGCAACAATAAAGCACCTAATGCCAGTAGCCAGAGCGCGAACTCTTTTTTGGTGACTTTGGCATCAACCTGCTGTTTTAATTGCGAATAATAGCTACGTAAATCAAATGGATTTCGCACTACCCGAATGATGAAGTAGCACAGCGGGACACCGATCAGATTACCCACCAGTAAGACCTGATAATTGATTAAAGTCCCGAGGTTAAAAGGCATGACACCGACCAGATTTTCTCTGCTCGCCAGTAATCCTACAAATGCAGCAAACTGGAAAAGTATCAGAAACAGCGTTGCAGGAAACACAATCTGCCAGAATATACGCTGGGAAATTAAACGGGTATCACCATGTGAAACGTTGTTACGCCGGGGAGTAAAGACCCTGTAACCGCCCCAACAGAGAATGATAATGATAATAAAATTAGCCGTTAATGATAGCGTTTCGTAAAAACCCAGCTCTGCATATTTGCGGACAAAAATCCCTAAGGCGATCCCTGGCAATGCCGCCCAGCTGAAAAACATCATCATGCTGATCATCAGTGCCAGAGGCAGATAAAAGAGAAAAACCTCACCGGAAGAAATATGCGCGAAAGTATTAATGTGGGCGAAAATGGGCAAGATTAAAAAAGGCAGAAACAGCGGAAGCCCCCACCATTTATCACGTATTTTTATATAAGTTGCATTCAGTTTCATAGATGCTCAGCAGGGTAATGACTCCAACTTACTGATAGTGTTTTATGTTCAGATAATGCCCGATGACCTTGTCATGCAGCTCCACCGATTTTGAGAACGACAGTGACTTCCGTCCCAGCCTTGCCAGATGTTGTCTCAGATTCAGATTATGTCGCTCAATGCGCTGAGTGTAACGCTTGCTGATAACGTGCAGCTTTCCCTTCAGGCGTGATTCATACAGCGGCCAGCCATCCGTCATCCATACCACGACCTCAAAGGCCGACAGCAGGCTCAGAAGACGCTCCAGTGTGGCCAGAGTGCGTTCACCGAAGACGTGCGCCACAACCGT
>NZ_MECT01000582.1:0-50558 GCF_001722145.1 Shigella sp. FC1544 | reverse complement strand
CGAAGGGGCGATTGCCCGGCAGCATGATGTCCAGGCGATTCACAATCTGGTGAAGAGGTTCTTTACGCTCAAGCGCCATGCCAACAATACACCAGACCATCATTTCGAGGGGAAGACGGCGCTTGCGTAGCGTTACAGTACCTGATTCGGCAAGGCAACGAGAGATGAGTTCGGGGTCGAGGTAATCCCCCAGAGAAGTCAGTGGGTTACGCAGAGAATCGTAACGGGATACCAGATCAAGAGCCTGTCCAATGTGCATAAAAAAATCCGGAAACAAGTGAGCGTTTCCGGATTCTTACACAGCCACTGGATCGGTCAACTGATCCTTAACTGATCGGCATTACTCCACGAGGGAGCCTGATATTATTTTGTGAAATCCAGCGGCGCATGGTCAGTGCGTATTTGCAGCGCGACGTTATCAAAGGTGATCATCGTCGATTTACAAAAAATACACTTAGCGCCCAAAGGATTTCGCTCCGTCACATCGAATGCCGATGTGCGGTACTGTGAACCATGACAACATGGACAGCGGAAATGGAGATGTTGAGTAATAACGGCAACCTTAGAGCGTAACAACGTTCGCTGCCGCGGGGCCACGTTGCCCCTGCTCAATAGAAAATTCAACTTTCTGATTTTCGTTCAGCGTGCGGAATTCATTGCTCTGGATGGCAGTGAAATGGACGAAAACGTCTTTGCTGCCATCATCAGGAGTGATAAAGCCAAAACCTTTATCTGCGTTAAACCATTTTACTAAGCCAGTCATTTTATTAGACATATTTTACTTCCTTCATTTTGGGCCTTTCGGCAAACAGGGCTTTAATACAGAAACTACTTAGTGTTCAGGAGAGAGACTCAAAAGAAGGGGATAATGCCTGATAATGAGAACTGCTTTAGTAAACTACTTTGTATGCTGTCTGTCTTTCAAACCGACGCAGCTATTAACGCATGATAATTGATATTAAGCAAATTTTATTTTAGCCGTCCGGCGGTCTTAAATATCGCTGGCTTTATTTTATTAACCCCGTATAGTGCAGCGCAGTATTTTCAGTAAGGAATTTGTTTGTCCCGTAAAATGACAGGAATTGTCAAAACCTTTGATCGCAAAAGCGGCAAAGGATTCATTATCCCCTCCGACGGTCGTAAAGAAGTTCAGGTCCATATTTCCGCATTCACTCCCCGCGACGCAGAAGTGCTTATACCAGGATTACGTGTGGAATTTTGCCGCGTAAATGGCCTGCGAGGACCAACAGCGGCAAATGTTTATCTCTCTTAATATGACGCTGCTTGTTTAAAGCTGACTGGTTTTATTGGAATAGTGCAATAGTCAACACCATATATTATAACATCAGTTACTTTTCCACAAAGAAACTAATCCATTTAAGCGAATATCTCTGCACCTAATAGTTATAAATGCCATTTAACAGCCAGTTATAGTACCACTTGAAACTATATTACCAGCAATAATTAATAGCTTTCGTAACAATTTCCTTATCTTTAATTTGTATTTTGCTAAGATTTATCTTATGCTCACAAGTCGTATTTCCAGAGGGGGATAGTTAACAATCTTATATTTCCCTCTGCGCGCCTTTCCTACCCGCAGTATATAGTGCAAGCGGTATGAGGAAAGGGAGATTTCACAAGGATGTTATACTCAAAGTAGACAATCCTGATCTCAAGCGTACGTATTGTCCATGCGATGAATAAAGGAAAAGTTATGAAACACAAGCTTTCTGCAATCCTTATGGCCTTCATGTTGACGACGCCAGCTGCGTTTGCTGCCCCTGAAGCAACAAACGGGACCGAGGCAACGACGGGTACTACTGGCACCACAACGACCACTACCGGCGCAACCACGACTGCTACTACCACTGGTGGCGTGGCTGCTGGCGCTGTCGGCACGGCGACAGTTGTCGGTGTGGCAACGGCTGTTGGTGTGGCGACGTTGGCAGTTGTTGCAGCAAATGACAGTGGCGATGGCGGTTCTCATAACACCTCAACCACCACGTCCACTACACGCTAATACTGCTTTAACGCGTCGAAATTAAAGTTAAATGATACCCGGTTGCGATATTCGTACCGGGCTTTAAAGATTTGCATTTTTTTAATTAACCTTTCAAGGATTAAAGGTGCGCCCTCTTATTTTATCGATTTTCGCACTATTTCTTGCGGGATGTACGCACAGCCAGCAAAGTATGGTCGATACATTTCGCGCCAGCCTTTTCGATAATCAGGATATCACCGTAGCGGATCAGCAGATCCAGGCGTTGCCTTATTCCACGATGTATTTACGCCTTAATGAAGGGCAACGAATCTTTGTGGTACTGGGATATATAGAACAAGAACAAAGCAAATGGTTATCCCAGGATAACGCCATGCTGGTTACCCACAATGGACGTCTTTTAAAAACCGTCAAACTTAATAATAATCTGCTGGAAGTGACAAATTCCGGGCAGGACCCTCTGCGTAACGCGCTGGCAATAAAAGATAGCAGCCGCTGGACGCGCGATATTCTCTGGAGTGAAGACAACCATTTTCGCTCTGCGACCCTGAGTTCTACTTTTTCCTTTGCTGGATTAGAGACGCTGAATATTGCGGGTCGCAATGTGCTGTGTAATGTCTGGCAGGAAGAGGTGACTTCCACGCGGCCAGAAAAACAGTGGCAAAACACATTCTGGGTCGATTCGGCTACTGGCCAGGTTCGTCAAAGTCGGCAAATGTTAGGCGCAGGGGTTATTCCCGTAGAAATGACGTTTCTTAAACCCGCACCATGAATAAATTACAGTCGTATTTCATTGCCAGCGTACTTTACGTAATGACACCCCATGCCTTTGCGCAAGGAACGGTGACTATTTATCTGCCTGGCGAACAACAGACACTTTCCGTTGGCCCCATGGAAAATGTTGTCCAGTTGGTGACACAACCGCAACTGCGCGATCGCCTCTGGTGGCCTAGTGCCTTGCTGACCGACTCTGCGGCGAAAGCTAAAGCGCTTAAAGACTACCAACATGTCATGGCACAGCTTGCTTCTTGGGAAGCAGAAGCTGACGACGATGTGGCGGCAACGATTAAATCCGTGCGCCAGCAGTTACTCAATCTCAATATCACTGGTCGCTTACCGGTCAAACTGGACCCTGATTTTGTTCGAGTGGATGAGAACAGCAATCCCCCGTTGGTCGGGGACTATACGCTCTATACCGTACAGCGTCCGGTGACTATTACTCTGCTGGGTGCGGTTTCTGGGGCCGGGCAATTGCCCTGGCAGGCAGGCCGTAGCGTTACCGATTATCTGCAAGATCACCCCCGCCTTGCAGGCGCGGACAAGAATAACGTTATGGTGATTACGCCTGAGGGTGAGACTGTCGTCGCCCCTGTTGCCCTGTGGAATAAAAGACATGTGGAACCACCGCCTGGCAGCCAGCTTTGGTTGGGCTTTTCTGCGCATGTACTGCCCGAAAAATATGCTGATTTAAATGACCAGATTGTGTCTGTTTTAACGCAACGTGTTCCTGACTGATGAAGAAGAATTCTTATCTTTTAAGCTGCCTGGCCATTGCCGTCTCCAGTGCCTGTCATGCTGAAGTATTAACCTACCCGGATCCGCTAGGTTCGTCGCAATCAGACTTTGGCGGCACAGGATTGTTGCAGATGCCAAATGCGCGCATCGCACCGGAAGGTGAATTCAGCGTCAACTACCGGGATAACGATCAATACCGGTTCTACTCCACCTCCGTGGCGCTGTTCCCATGGCTGGAAGGCACCATTCGTTATACGGATGTGCGCACACGCAAATATAGCCAGTGGGAAGATTTCAGCGGCGATCAGTCATACAAAGACAAATCATTCGATTTTAAACTTCGCCTGTGGGAAGAAGGTTACTGGCTACCGCAAGTGGCGTTTGGTAAACGTGATATTGCTGGTACGGGTCTGTTTGACGGTGAGTATCTGGTGGCCAGCAAGCAAGCGGGGCCATTTGATTTCACCCTCGGGATGGCATGGGGCTACGCCGGTAATGCGGGCAATATTACCAACCCGTTTTGCCGGGTGAGCGATAAATATTGTCATCGCGCAGAGTCTCACGATGCGGGCGATATCAGCTTTAGCGATATCTTTCGTGGCCCGGCTTCCATCTTTGGCGGCATTGAGTATCAAACGCCGTGGAATCCCCTGCGTCTGAAACTCGAATACGATGGCAACAATTACCAGAATGATTTCGCTGGCAAACTGCCTCAGGCAAGCCATTTCAACGTCGGCGCAGTTTATCGCGCTGCCAGCTGGGCAGATCTCAACCTGAGTTATGAACGCGGTAACACGTTGATGTTTGGCTTCACGTTACGGACCAATTTCAACGATCTGCGCCCTGCCCTGCGCGATACGCCAAAACCGGCATATCAACCTGCGCCTGAATCTGAAGGATTGCAGTACACCACAGTAGCGAACCAACTTACCGCGCTGAAGTACAACGCAGGTTTTGAAGCACCGGAAATTCAGCTGCGCGATAAGACGCTGTATATGTCTGGTCAACAATACAAATACCGTGATTCTCGCGAAGCGGTCGATCGTGCCAACCGGATTCTGGTGAATAACCTGCCGCAAGGCGTTGAGAAGATTAGCGTGACGCAAAAGCGCGAGCATATGGCGATGGTGACTACCGAAACCGACGTAGCCAGCCTGCGCAAACAGCTGGCTGGTACAGCGCCTGGTCAATCAGAGCAACTTCAACAACAACGTGTTGAAGCAGAAGATCTTTCTGCCTTTGGTCGGGGCTACCGTATTCGTGAAGATCGCTTTAGCTACTCTTTCAACCCAACACTTTCACAGTCGCTGGGCGGCCCGGAAGATTTCTATATGTTCCAGCTGGGGCTGATGTCCAGTGCCCGCTACTGGTTTACCGACCACCTGCTGCTTGATGGCGGTATTTTCACCAATATTTACAACAACTACGACAAGTTTAAGTCTTCGCTGTTGCCCGCGGACTCTACCCTGCCCCGCGTGCGCACGCATATCCGTGATTACGTTCGCAATGACGTTTATCTCAACAACTTGCAGGCGAACTACTTTGCCGACTTAGGCAATGGTTTCTATGGCCAGGTGTATGGCGGTTATCTGGAAACGATGTACGCCGGTGTCGGTTCCGAGCTGCTTTATCGCCCGCTAGATGCCAGCTGGGCGCTGGGTGTGGACGTTAACTACGTGAAGCAACGTGACTGGGACAACATGATGCGCTTCACCGATTATTCCACGCCAACTGGTTTCGTGACGGCTTACTGGAACCCGCCGACGCTCAATGGCGTACTGATGAAACTTAGCGTTGGGCAATATCTGGCAAAAGATAAAGGCGCAACGATCGACGTCGCCAAACGCTTTGACAGCGGCGTGGCGGTAGGGGTATGGGCGGCAATCAGTAACGTATCTAAAGATGACTACGGCGAAGGCGGCTTTAGTAAAGGTTTTTATATCTCGATTCCACTCGACTTGATGACCATTGGACCTAACCGCAACCGCACGGTGGTTTCGTGGACACCATTGACGCGTGATGGTGGACAAATGCTGTCACGCAAATACCAGCTCTATCCAATGACGGCAGAGCGAGAAGTACCGGTTGGACAATAACCTGACGTAATTCATAACATTACATTGACTGATAAATATAAACCAATGAAAAAGAACATTTTTAAGTTTTCGGTACTGACATTGGCTGTTCTGTCTTTGACAGCATGTACCCTTGTTCCTGGTCAGAATTTATCGACCAGTAACAAGGATGTCATTGAACTACCTGACAATCAGTATGACCTGGACAAAATGGTCAATATCTATCCCGTCACGCCAGGATTGATTGATCAGTTGCGCGCCAAACCGATTATGTCGCAGGCTAACCCGGAGCTGGAGCAGCAAATCGCAAACTATGAATATCGTATCGGGATTGGTGATGTGTTGATGGTTACGGTCTGGGATCACCCGGAACTAACCACCCCCGCAGGGCAATACCGTAGCGCCAGTGATACCGGCAACTGGGTTAACGCCGATGGTGCGATTTTCTACCCCTATATTGGTCGCCTGAAAGTGGCCGGGAAAACACTTACCCAGGTACGCAACGAGATTACAGCGCGTCTCGATTCAGTCATTGAAAGCCCGCAAGTCGATGTCAGCGTCGCGGCGTTCCGATCGCAAAAAGCGTACGTCACCGGCGAAGTCAGCAAATCGGGTCAGCAGCCGATTACCAATATTCCTCTGACCATCATGGATGCGATTAACGCCGCGGGCGGTCTGACCGCAGATGCAGACTGGCGCAACGTGGTGCTCACCCAGAATGGCGTAAAGACCAAAGTGAACCTCTATGCGCTGATGCAGCGTGGCGACTTGTGCCAGAACAAACTGCTGCACCCGGGCGATATTTTATTTATTCCGCGCAACGATGATCTGAAAGTCTTCGTGATGGGTGAAGTGGGTAAACAGAGCACGCTGAAAATGGACCGCAGCGGTATGACCCTGGCGGAAGCGCTGGGTAACGCTGAGGGTATGAATCAGGATGTCGCTGATGCGACGGGGATTTTTGTTATTCGTGCAACGCAAAACAAGCAGAATGGCAAAATCGCCAATATTTATCAGCTGAATGCGAAGGACGCATCGGCAATGATACTCGGAACGGAATTCCAGCTTGAACCTTACGACATTGTTTATGTCACTACCGCGCCGCTGGCTCGTTGGAACCGTGTGATTTCTCTGCTGGTACCGACGATTTCCGGGGTGCATGACCTGACAGAGACTTCACGGTGGATTCAAACATGGCCCAACTAAAATTTAACTCAATCCTGGTGGTTTGTACCGGCAACATTTGCCGTTCGCCCATTGGCGAGCGCTTGCTGCGTAAACGTCTGCCAGGCGTAAAAGTCAAATCGGCAGGTGTTCATGGTCTGGTAAAACACCCTGCAGATGCGACAGCAGCAGATGTTGCCGCTAATCATGGCGTATCTCTTGAAGGACATGCCGGACGTAAGCTCACTGCTGAGATGGCACGAAATTACGATCTGATTCTGGCAATGGAGTCAGAGCATATTGCTCAGGTTACCGCAATCGCTCCCGAGGTCCGCGGGAAGACAATGCTGTTTGGGCAATGGCTGGAACAGAAAGAGATCCCGGATCCCTATCGTAAAAGTCAGGACGCATTTGAACATGTCTACGGTATGTTGGAGCGCGCCAGTCAGGAATGGGCGAAGCGCCTCAGCCGGTAATTTGAGTTTATAAAATACGATGACAACTAAAAATATGAATACGCCACCAAGCAGCACTCAGGAAAATGAGATCGATCTGCTTCGTCTGGTCGGCGAGTTATGGGATCACCGTAAGTTTATTATCAGCGTGACCGCGTTATTCACGCTGATCGCTGTCGCTTACTCGCTGTTAAGCACACCAATTTATCAGGCAGATACTCTGGTCCAGGTTGAGCAAAAACAGGGCAACGCCATTCTCAGCGGCCTGAGTGATATGATCCCTAACTCATCGCCCGAGTCTGCACCGGAGATCCAACTGCTGCAATCGCGCATGATTCTCGGTAAAACCATTGCTGAACTGAATCTGCGCGACATAGTTGAGCAGAAGTATTTTCCGATTGTGGGTCGCGGCTGGGCGAGATTAACCAAAGAAAAACCAGGTGAGCTGGCGATCAGCTGGATGCATATTCCACAACTGAATGGTCAGGATCAGCAACTGACACTCACGGTTGGGGAAAACGGCCACTATACACTGGAAGGTGAAGAGTTCACCGTCAATGGTATGGTCGGCCAGCGTCTGGAAAAAGATGGCGTTGCGCTGACTATCGCGGACATTAAGGCCAAACCAGGAACACAGTTTGTCCTGAGCCAGCGTACCGAACTGGAAGCGATTAACGCATTGCAGGAAACCTTTACCGTTAGCGAACGCAGTAAAGAAAGCGGGATGCTGGAACTTACCATGACTGGTGATGATCCCCAGTTGATTACTCGTATTCTGAACAGCATCGCTAACAACTATTTGCAACAGAATATCGCTCGCCAGGCGGCGCAGGATTCACAAAGCCTTGAATTCTTACAGCGCCAGTTGCCTGAAGTGCGCAGCGAGCTGGACCAGGCGGAAGAAAAACTCAACGTTTATCGCCAGCAGCGCGATTCGGTTGACCTTAACCTAGAAGCCAAAGCCGTTCTTGAGCAGATTGTGAACGTTGATAATCAACTCAATGAGCTGACTTTCCGCGAGGCAGAGATCTCCCAGCTGTATAAGAAAGATCACCCAACTTATCGTGCGCTGCTGGAAAAACGCCAGACGCTGGAGCAAGAACGCAAACGCCTGAATAAGCGGGTATCGGCAATGCCTTCCACTCAACAGGAAGTGTTACGTTTAAGCCGTGACGTAGAAGCGGGCCGTGCGGTATATCTGCAATTACTTAACCGCCAGCAGGAGTTGAGTATTTCGAAATCCAGTGCCATTGGTAACGTGCGGATTATCGACCCGGCAGTCACTCAGCCGCAGCCAGTGAAACCGAAAAAAGCGTTGAACGTGGTGCTTGGTTTTATTCTTGGCCTGTTTATTTCGGTGGGTGCCGTGCTGGCGCGTGCGATGTTGCGTCGTGGTGTAGAAGCCCCGGAACAACTGGAAGAGCACGGCATCAGCGTTTATGCCACTATCCCAATGTCCGAGTGGCTGGATAAACGTACCCGTCTGCGTAAGAAAAATTTATTTTCTAATCAGCAGCGCCATCGTACTAAAAATATCCCCTTCCTGGCGGTGGATAACCCGGCGGATTCTGCTGTGGAAGCCGTACGTGCGCTACGAACCAGTCTGCACTTCGCTATGATGGAGACGGAGAATAACATTCTGATGATCACCGGTGCGACGCCAGACAGTGGTAAAACGTTTGTCAGTTCAACTCTGGCAGCGGTGATCGCCCAGTCCGATCAAAAAGTGTTATTTATTGATGCCGACTTACGCCGTGGTTATTCGCATAACCTGTTTACCGTGAGTAATGAACATGGCTTGTCGGAATATCTGGCAGGTAAAGATGAGCTCAACAAAGTGATCCAGCATTTTGGCAAAGGAGGCTTTGATGTGATTACTCGCGGTCAGGTGCCACCTAACCCGTCTGAACTGCTGATGCGCGATCGGATGCGTCAATTACTGGAATGGGCGAACGACCATTACGATCTGGTGATTGTCGATACGCCGCCGATGCTGGCGGTGAGTGATGCCGCGGTCGTGGGGCGTTCTGTTGGCACCAGCCTGCTGGTTGCGCGTTTTGGCTTGAACACCGCCAAAGAGGTGAGTTTGTCAATGCAGCGTCTGGAACAGGCAGGCGTCAATATTAAAGGCGCTATCCTCAATGGTGTGATTAAACGCGCCAGCACCGCTTACAGTTACGGCTATAACTATTACGGTTATAGTTACTCCGAGAAAGAGTAAAACTGAAAATGGCCGGATGCGGCGTGAACGCCTTTTCCGGTCTACGCATTAGACAGTTCTTCGTTTGTCATCAGCCTCAGAGCATTCAGGTAACTGAATGCTCTTTTTTATGCATTACAAACTGCACGCCGGTATGCGTGCTTCATTCACGATTTGCGTAAAACCTGCCAACGAACACATGCCCTGCGCATTTCGCTCTTCACATCCTGCCAGGGTCAGTTTCACCTCTCCGGGCGGCGTATTTAATGACAGCGGTGTTTTATCACGCATCTGCTGTAAAGTCTGGAAGACCAGCGAAACCTGAATCCACTGGCTGTTATCGCTTAGCCGACGCCAGCGTTCAAACACCAGTTCACCACTTGGCGGCGTGTTATCCGGCTGACCGGGAAGCGTCCAGTTGAGCTCCAGTGCGCCGCCGAGATTTGCCAGATTAGTATCGTGTCCGGCAATAAACAGTACTGAAGTGGGTAATGTCACACCATACGCCTGTTTTTGCGGTGGATGGGGCGTCAACGCTGCCATGATCAAATCCAATAACGGGGTGGCGCGGCTGCGGGCAACCTCTGGCGTGCGTTGTAGCAAATAAAATTGCGCGTTATGCAAACTTAGCAAGGTGTTCCACTGGTGTGAATCGGTGATCCTTCCCCACCCCGGCTCTGGCATTCCCTGTGCTTGTTGCAGGAGAAATATCTCCGTCAGCATTGATGCGAGGCTTACCGCACCGGTTAATGATACATTGTCGGCGCTCACCTTGAGTTCCGATGGTAATGCCTGCGTTAATGAACAGCTTTCGTCCTGTTTCTCACGTTTAAGGCACAAGTTTGATTGCGGAAAATTAAGCACCCGTTCCAGTTCGCGAAACGCCGTTTGCCGATGCCCGGTAAAGTCAGCAATTGACCCTCCTGCCCTGCTGAGGATCGCGTCAGTCACGTTCGCATTATCCAGTTGGCAAACGCCAGTTTTTAGAGGATTAAATAACGGATCGGGACTGGACGTATCTGCCTGGGTATGTACGGTTATTGCACAGTCAGGTGCCAGCCCAGCGGCGAAGGCTTCGCCTGTTTTACGGGTACGCTCGTCGACATCAGCAATAATCGCGACCTGACCAGGCTGCGGACAGCCCTTTTTTGCCAGCAATCCGTCGGCCACCAGACGCTGGCGTTGGTAATGTCCGAAATAGGCGATTAGCTCACCACCGCGCGGTGTCAGCCAACCCAGTTTTACCGGCCAGGTTGGCCATGCGTCTGGGGTGACATCCTGCATCAGTTGCGTGGCCTTGGTTGGAGCACGCACACCATGACGACTGACAATCACCACACTTTCCAGCTTCAGCTCCGGCTCACTCTGAGCGAATGCAGATTGCGAGGTTAACGGAATCAGAAGAGATAAAAATGGGATTAAGATCGCTTTCATCGATATGTTTCCGCTTTTCATATCTGACATTATTGATTGCCTGATGCGATGCTAATGCGCCGCATCAGGCCTACGTTCGTTAACTTTTCAGACGCGGGTCCAGCCATACCAACACAAGGGTGGAGAGCGAACACATCAACAAAATGCCGACGAACCAAAGTAAATACCACATTGTTCCTGCTCCTTAGTACAACTCGTTTTCGTTACGGCGGAGAGTTTCTGTTGTCATGCGCCCCCACATTTTGTAGTAGCTCCAGAGAGTGTAGAGCAACACAATGGGCAAAAATATCAGCACGATTACCAACATAATGCTCAGCGTCAGCTGGCTGGAAGTGCTGTCCCACAACGTCAGGCTGGAGATCGGACTCACGCTTGACGGCATGACGAAGGGGAACAGCGTGATGCCTGCCGTGAAAATCACGCCAAATTGCATCAATGACGCCATTAAAAATCCCCAACCTGGGCGACCACGATAAATCGCCATCACCGTCAGCAATGGGCAGAAGAACCCCAGCAGCGGGAAGATCCACAAAACGGGCGATTCGACGAAATTATTCATCCAGGCACCAGGTAGCACTGCCACCAGTTTCATTAACGGATTGGAAGGACCGTTAGCATCCTGGGCGAGCAGTACAAAGCCATCAATACCGACCCACAGCCAGTAACCCGCCAGCAAAAAGCACAGCATCACCAACAGTGCAGCGCGTTTGGTGGCCAGCTGTGAACGCAGATGAATCACACCAACAGTTTTCAGTTGTAACCAGACGCCACCTTGCAAAATCACCATCCCAAGGCTGAGCAATCCGCACAATAAAGGGAATGGCGTCAGCAGTTGCCAGAAGCTGCCGAGATACTCCACGCGTAATTGCGGTGTGAAGGCAAACGGCACGCCGAGCAACAAGTTGCCGAAGGCGATACCGAAGACTACCGGCGGCACCAGACTGCCGATGACCAGACCGGCGTCCCACATTTTACGCCAGCGTGCATCGGCGATTTTTCCGCGATAATCAAAGGCCAGCGGGCGGAAGAACAGTGAGCACAGCACCAGGATCATCGCCACATAAAAGCCGGAAAACGCCGCTGCATACACTCTGGGCCAGGCGGCAAATAATGCCCCACCAGCGAGGATCAACCAGACCTGGTTGCCTTCCCAGTGTGCACCAACGCTGTTTATCACTATCCGGCGTTCATCATCATTACGCGCCACCAGCGGCAGCAGACAGCCGATCCCCATGTCAAATCCGTCGGAGATCATAAAGACCACCAGGATCACGCCAATCAGCAGCCACCAGATGAAGCGCAATGTTTCATAATCAAACATGATTTTCTCCTTTACCCCTGTTGCTGCGTCGGTTGTTCACTCTGCATCGCGCTCGGCCCCAGACGGGCATATTTCTGCATCAGGTAGACTTCGGCGATTAAGAACAGGGTGTAAAGCCCTACGATCATGATCAGTGAGAAAGCCAGTTGTCCTGTGGTTAAAGCGGAATGCGCGGAGTATGTCGGTAAGATGTCCTGTATCGCCCACGGCTGACGACCAAACTCGGTCATAAACCACCCGGCTTCAATCGCAATCCACGGCAACGGCAAACTCCAGAGCGCCATTTTCAGCACCCAGCGATGCTGGTCGATTTTGCCACGCAGCGTCTGGACAAGCGCAATCAGCATCACCAGTAGCAGCAGGGAACCACAGCCCACCATGATGCGGAAACTCCAGAATACCGGCGCAACCTGAGGTATCGCGCCACGCATCGCCGCCTGGTACTGTGCGGCTGTGACATGATTCATATCCGGCGCATAGCGGGAGAGCAACATGCCGTAGCCCAGGTCACCTTCCAGTTCCCGGAATGCCTGCAACACATGCGGCTCACGATTGCCTTGCGATATTTCCTGCATTAACAGCCAAGCCATACGTCCGCGTTGCAAGCGTGGGTAGGTTTCAGCCATCAAATTCTTCAGACCCGGCACGGGTTTATCTAATAAGTGAGTGGCGAGGATCCCTAACAGCGCGGGAATTTTGATGGCAAAGGCGTTACGCTCTTGATCCTGTTCCGGCCAGGCAACCACATGGAACGGTGCAGGAGCAGGTTCCGTTTGCCACTCCCCTTCCATCGCCGCCAGTTTTACCGGTTGTACTTGCGCGACTTCATACGCAGAACTGTCTCCGAGTTGTAGCGTGCCGATAATCGCCAGAGTACCGAAGACGGAACCGATGGCAAACGAGCGTAATGCAACATCGCGCTCCCGTCCGCGCAGTAAATACCAGGCGCTGATCGCCATAATAAACATGGCCCCGGTCACGTAGCCCGCCATTACGGTGTGCACAAATTTCACCTGGCTGACCGGGTTAAAGACCAGCTCGCTGAAGCTGGTCATCTCCATACGTAGGGTGTCGATATCAAAATGCGCACCGGTCGGGTATTGCATCCAACCGTTGGCATTCAATATCCACAATGCAGAGAGATTTGAACCGAACGCCACCAGCCACGTCACCAGCAGGTGCTGGTATTTATTCAGCCGCTGCCAGCCGAAGAAGAAAAGCCCGACAAAGGTGGATTCGAGGAAGAAGGCCATTAATGCTTCCATCGCCAGCGGTGCGCCAAAAATATCGCCCACATAGTTGGAATAGAATGCCCAGTTAGTACCAAACTGAAACTCCATGGTCAGGCCGGTAGCCACGCCAAGAGCAAAATTGATACCGAAGAGCTTACCCCAGAAGCGCGTCATATCGCGGTAGATTGTTTTGCCGGTGACCACGTAAATGGTTTCCATGATAGCCAGCAAAAAAATCAGCCCCAGGGTAAGGGGTACAAATAAAAAGTGATACAGCGCGGTCAGAGCAAACTGCCAGCGCGATAAATCAATGACATCCCACATGCGCACTCCTGTAGGCGAAGAGAGAAAAATAACCCGATAATGTTAGATCTCCCTCTTTATCCTGAAACTCTACGACCAGAGGTATTCGCCGATTGCGATATTCATAAGACTGAAAGCGATACTTACCGTCTTTTTACGTCGGTGCAGCTTCCGCCAGCCACTGACATACCTCGCTAAGCCGCTGCGCAGAGTCGACCAAATCTTCTGGCGCTGCCAGCACCACTTCCGGTATTGGGCAGATTTCATAACTTTCCAGTAACGGGCCTTTTAAGGTGTCCGTACAGCGTAAATGCCAGACATGGCGTAACCCCGTGGCGTTGATATAGCTCTCGCCATAGCCAATGGTACGAATCTGAATATTTCCCGGCCCACAGAGACGTGAGAGAAAAAGCCGATCAGCCTCGCTGATGGGTAATTGCGTCAGATTAATGCTGTGCGGCTGCGCGTCGGGGTTACGTACATGTGCCAGTAACTCATGCGCCAACGGTAGGCCATTCATCAGGCCATCAATGGGCGGCGGTAACAGCGAATCTGTCGGCAAGAGATTTTGCGTTGCCGCCTGCCACAACGCCAGCGGCGCGCAGCCAGCCTCCAGTTTGTCCTCCAGCAACTTTTCGCCGCGACGTCTGCGCACCCGCCATAATCCGCAGAAGATCGCCTCCTGTATTTCACTTTTACTGTCGTCATCCTGCTGAATGCGCACTGACACTTCCCCTTCCCCGAGAAGCGTATTGATAAAGTGACGATCGTCGGCGTTGAGATTTAACAGATCGACTGCCAGCACCTCGCCCAACGGCGGCTGGCGTTCGCTTAGTTGATGTTGTAACTCGTTTAACAGCGCAATCACCTGCGGGCTGTGAGCACATTGCTCCAGGGCCGCCATACTCGGTTCATCATTCACCTGACAGGTGATCGGCAGTGGATTCATGCTGAAACTGTCATCGTTCGGTTGCGTTCCTGGCCCCAGCAGATGGAAAAAAGTTTCGCTCATGAGGCACGCTCCTGCTGCGGTTCGACAAGCCCGCGCATCAGGTTTATCAGTTCCGCCCACGGGTGAATACCATTCAGCACGCCGCGATAGTTTCCGCCGGTAAACACTAAAGTGGTAGGAAAGCGAAAGACGCCAAAGCGATCGCCGATGGCTTCGCTCTGCTCAAGGTCAGCAATCGCCACCTGCCATGTATAGTCGGGAAACTCGTGCAGTAATTCGCCAATCATTACCGGATTATCGCTGACCTCTGGCGTGCGTTTCGGGTCACTGCTTAATAACACCACGCCGTCTGGCGCTTGCGTAAGCCAGTCGTCAAGACGGGATTCACTGACCGGCGTCCAGCCGCGCGCCAGCATTCGTTGCCACAACGCATCAAATGGCGTGTCGTTGCTCATCCCTGCTCCTCCTGTGTCATCCGGTACTGGCGCAAGCGAACGCCTTCGTAATTTTCCATCGACAGACAGTCATAATTGAGACAACGCGATTCATTAGCCGGTTGCGGCACACTTCCCCACGCAGCCAACTGCGCCAGCGCCGATTGTTCCGCAGCGAGCAGTTGCTCCCGTGCCAGTTCGCTCAGGCTGCCGCCGTAGTCGTCGAGCATCGCGGGTTGCAGCCCGACGAGGGCAATATGTGCTGGCAGATGTCCGCGGATATCTGCCAGCGCCAGCACTTCGGAGAAACTGTTCTGATGCAGGCTCATTTTCTTCGCGCTGATATCAGCCGGAATGCGTTCTCCGGCATAGGTTCGCAGCGTTCCAGGTTCCAGCCCGTAGTCAATGGCATCGAGAATCAACAGATGGCTGGCGCTTTCGACATACCCCAGCAAGTTCAGTCCCTGAGTACCGCCATCGACAATCTCCACATACTCGGGCCAGTGGTAATGGGCATACAGCCGTTCCGCCACCCGCACGCCGAAGCCTTCATCGGCCCACAGCAGGTTGCCCAGCCCCATGACCACCACGCGTTGCTCGCTCATGAACACTCCTTGTTACTTATTTTGCCAAATTTGTGGCTACGGTAGCCGTTGACCATGGTGGAGATCACCGTGTCGTCGGACATGATGTCTTCACGCAGCGCCATGTAGACATGACCGATCACAAACGCGCCAATCAGCCACATCCCCAGCCGATGCCAGCTGTGAATGTCCATTGAGTTGCCACCCGTCCAGTAGAAAAATTCCACCACATAACGGAACGGCGCAAAAATAGCGTACTGGCTGTGTTCGCTGTACAGCGCAAAACCAGTGATGATCATAAAGACCGACATCAGGAAATAGCCGAACATCGCCGCCTGGGCGATGGGATTATGGCCTATATCGGCACTCGGACGTTTTGCCAGAAACAGATACCAGCGGATTTCATACCACACGCCCTGCCACCAGCTTTTACGCCATACCGGCACGATAAACAGCTCGCGGGAGTATCGATTGCCAACAAAAGCCCAGTAGATCCGCATCAGCAAAACCACGGTAAAAACCATCCCGGCGCTGAAGTGAATTAACCTGATGTAGCCCATATAGAACAGATACGTCGCCTCGCCGCTGACGGAAGGTAGCGGCTTGCCGATAAAGTATCCGGTGACCATCAACACCGCCATGCATAACACCGTCAACCAGTGCCAGATGCGGACTGGCGCTTCAAAGACATAGTGGCTGACAACGTTGTCGCTTTTCTGTTGCATGATGATTCTCCTTCGCTGTTAACGCACCTGCACGGAGATCAGCTCGCTACCGTCGTCGCCCAGCACGTGTGTTGAACAGGCGAGGCACGGGTCAAAGCTGTGCAGAGTACGCAGGATCTCCAGCGGTTGCTCGGGGATCGCCATTTTGGTGTTCATCAGCGCCGCTTCATAAGCTCCAATCTGCCCTTTGGGATCGCGTGGGCTGGCGTTCCAGGTGGTCGGCACCACGCACTGGTAGAGATCAATCTTGCCATCGCGAATGGCGGCCCAGTGGCCTAACGCCCCGCGCGGCGCTTCGGTAAAACCGACACCACGGCACTCTGTCGGCCAGGTTGCAGGTTCCCATTTTTCCGTGGAAGCAGTGGCGAGATTGCCGTTTTTCAGGTTGGTCATCAGCTTGTCGAAGAAATACTGCAACTTACCTGCGGCCCACTGCGCTTCGTGCGCGCGGCACAAAATGCGGCCTAACGTTGACTGGATACCGGAAAGCGGCAGGTTCAACGCCGACATCATGCGATCGACCGACTCAACGGTCGCAGCATCGCCTTTGTGATAAGCGATTAACGTGCGCGCCAGCGGCCCCACTTCCATCGCGTTACCGCGCCAGCGTGGCGCTTTGATCCACGAGTAGCGTTCCTGTTCATTCAGCTGCTGAATGTTGGTATCGCTGCCTTTGACATCGCCGGGGTTGTACCACGGGTCGGTGATGCCATCGAACGGATGACGCCCGACCTGATCGTTGGGATATCGATACCAGGCGTGGTCGACAAACTCCTGCACCTGCTGCGGATCAACCAAATCCACTGGCAGCACATTGTTGAAGTCGCCGTTAATCACCGCGCCGCCAGGCATCAGCAGACTTTTCTCGCCAAAGTCGTTGGCAATATCCGGGAATGCGCCGTAGCTGAGAACGCATTTATCAGAAAGACCAGTGCCGATTTCGCTCCACGGTTTGTTGAACTGACCGATGGCTAAGGCGTCGGGGATCATCACGTTGTTAATGAAGTCCGCCGTGCGGTGATAATTGACTGCACCAGGTTCAGGCGTTCCATATTGACTGCCCCGACCGCGCCGCTTTCGTCAATGTTGATGGCGCAAGGCATCCCGCCGACAATCCAGTTTGGATGCGGGTTTTTACCGCCAAAGACCGCGTGGATTTTGACAATTTCACGCTGGAAATCGAGAGCTTCGAGATAGTGGGCAAAGCCCATCAGGTTAGCTTCTGGCGGCAGTTTGTACTGCGGGTGCCCCCAGTAGCCATTGCGGAAGATCCCCAACTGCCCGCCTTCAACAAATTTTTTCAGGCGGTTTTGTACGTCGAAGAAATAGCCAGGGGATGATTTCGGCCAAGAGGAGAGACTTTGCGCCAGTTCGGAGGTTTTCCGCGGGTCGGCTTTCAGCGCATCTAACACATCGATCCAGTCCATCCCGGCAAGCTGATAGAAGTGCACCAGATGATCGTGGCACCAGAGCGTTGCCAGCATAATGTTGCGGATGATATTGGCGTTGTCCGGCACTTTAATACCGATAGCATCTTCGATGGCGTAAACCGAAGCCAGGGCGTGTACGCCAGTACAGACGCCGCAGATACGTTCAACGAACGCCCACGCATCGCGCGGGTCGCGCCCTTGTAGGATGATCTCCAGCCCGCGAAACATGGTGCCGCAGGAGACGGCATTGGTGATCACATTCTGATCGTTAATATTCACTTCGCAGCGCATGTGGCCTTCGATGCGCGTAATCGGGTCGACCACCAGGCGGCGTCCGGCATTATTGATGGTGTATCCCTGAGTTTCGTACTGAGTGCTCATGCCTGTTTATCCTCATTGCCTGGCTGATGTTCGGTTTCTGTAGGTTGCTGGTTATGACGTCTGCGCTGGTCAACGGCGCTGGCGACTGCGTGCACACCAACAGCCGCTGCCACCACGCCAAGCGCGGTTAAACCGACGGTATCGGCGGTGGAATGAGTACCCATTTGCGGAATATCGACCACGCGGCTGTAGAACGAACCGCGATCCCAGAAACCATTTTCCGCACAGCCTAGGCAGCCGTGACCAGACTGGATTGGGAAAGAAACGCCATCATTCCAGCGTGTGGAGGAACAGGCGTTATAGGTGGTAGGCCCTTTACAGCCCATTTTGTACAGGCAGTAACCTTTGCGGGCAGCGTCATCATCCCAACTCTGGACGAACTCTCCGGCGTCGAAGTGGGCGCGGCGATAGCATTTATCGTGGATTCGCTGACCATAGAACATCAGCGGACGGCCCATTCTGTCGACATCTGGCAAGCGATCAAAGGTCACCATGTAAGTAATGATGGCGCTCATCACATCCGGGATCGGCGGGCAGCCAGGTACTTTGATAATGGGTTTGTCGGTGATGACTTTGTCGATAGGCGTTGCCTGCGTCGGATTGGGCCGCGCGGCCTGCACGCAGCCCCAGGACGCGCAGGTTCCCCAGGCGATAATCGCGCTGGCTCCGGCAGCGGCACGTTTGAGTTTCTCAATAAACGGTCGACCGCTGCTGATACAGAACATCCCCTGCTCGCCCAGCGGCGGATTACCTTCTACTGCGAGGATATATTTGCCATTGTATTGCGTGATGATGTCTTCGAAGACTTCTTCCGCCTGGGTTCCGGCGGCAGCCATCAAAGTATCGTCATAATCGAGGGAAATCAGGGAAAGGATGACGTCCTTCGCCAGTGGGTGAGCGGAGCGGATAAAAGATTCGGTACAGCAGGTGCATTCCAGACCGTGGATCCATACCACCGGAATGCGGGGTTTGTTCTCCAGCGCCCAGGCAATCTTTGGTGCCATTCCCGCGCCTAATCCCAGCGACGTGGCAGCCAGACTACAATATTTGAGAAAGCTGCGCCGGGTAACGCCCTGACGCCGCATGGCCTGGTAAAATGTTTCCTCGTTATTCATATCGCACGTCTCTTCTCCTTGCGACACCGGCAGGACACCGGGCGCTTATGGTCGGCAAGCGACGTCCCTGTAGCAAGGCAAACCATCGCTTCACGTGAGATGCTGAAAACGAAAGCTCATCCTTCTGCACTGGCGCACGTCGCCAGAAAGTATTGTTAATAAAGCGTAGTGAAACTTTTGCACAAAACAATACAAACTGTGTGGATTTATCTTTTAGCGATAAAAATGGACCTATTTTTCTTTTTGCCGGGCGGTGGGGATGTTTAGCCGGTTGCTAAACGAGTAAAAGAGAAGGAATTCATGGTGATGAAATGATCAATCTGCTGTTATTTCACGCTATCAATGCACTTTTGGCTGTTTTTCAGGCAAACAAACAAATTAGGGGTTTACACGCCGCATCGGGATGTTTATAGTGCGCGTCATTCCGGAAGTGTGGCCGAGCGGTTGAAGGCACCGGTCTTGAAAACCGGCGACCCGAAAGGGTTCCAGAGTTCGAATCTCTGCGCTTCCGCCAAATAAGATAAGGGGTTAGCTAAATGCTAACCCCTTTTTCTTTTGCCTGTCGAAATTCTCAGGGCGTTATATTTGCTTAATGACCTGATAATCCGCTGTTAAACCTGTTCCAGATCAAATGCGTAAAGATGGGTAAAACTTCTGGGTGCCCTTACGCATTATCATTATGCTGCTTAATTAATTACATCTGTCATAGAGAGTGACTCAATGGATCGTATTGTTAGTTCTTCACATGACCGTACATCACTGCTTAGCACCCATAAGGTGCTGCGTAATACCTATTTTCTGCTGAGCCTGACGCTGGCCTTTTCGGCGATTACCGCAACTGCCAGTACGGTGCTGATGCTGCCATCTCCGGGTCTGATTCTGACGCTGGTGGGTATGTATGGTTTGATGTTCCTGACCTATAAAACGGCGAATAAGCCGACCGGGATTATCTCCGCATTCGCCTTTACCGGTTTTCTGGGTTATATCCTCGGACCTATTCTGAACACCTATCTGTCTGCCGGAATGGGTGACGTAATCGCTATGGCACTGGGCGGAACGGCGTTAGTGTTCTTCTGCTGCTCTGCATATGTGCTGACCACCCGCAAAGATATGTCGTTCCTCGGCGGTATGCTGATGGCGGGTATTGTGGTGGTGCTGATTGGTATGGTTGCTAATATCTTCCTGCAGCAGCCTGCTCTGCATCTGGCGATCAGCGCGGTCTTCATTTTGATCTCCTCTGGCGCTATTTTGTTTGAAACCAGCAACATCGTTCATGGCGGTGAAACGAACTATATTCGTGCCACGGTTAGCCTGTATGTTTCGCTGTACAACATCTTCGTCAGCCTGCTGAGCATTCTGGGCTTCGCCAGCCGCGATTAATCTCACCCGCTAACACTTTCATAGCCTCGCTTTATGCGGGGCTTTGTTTTTTGTTACACTGCCGCCAGTCTGATTAAGGTAGTAATAATTATGCTGATCTTCGAAGGTAAAGAGATAGAAACGGATACCGAAGGCTATCTCAAAGAAAGCAGCCAGTGGAGTGAGCCGCTGGCAGTGGTGATTGCAGAGAACGAAGGGATTTCGCTGTCACCGGAACACTGGGAAGTGGTGCGTTTTGTGCGTGATTTCTATCTGGAATTCAATACTTCTCCGGCGATTCGTATGCTGGTAAAAGCGATGGCGAATAAATTTGGCGAAGAAAAAGGTAACAGCCGCTATTTATACCGACTGTTTCCGAAAGGTCCGGCGAAGCAAGCCACCAAAATTGCTGGCCTGCCAAAACCGGTAAAATGTATTTAACGGATACGAAAATCGGTTAATTCCCCCGAGGGATGATGCGGCTCGCTGAGCACCCGTTCTACACGCGCAGAACGCGGGCCGCCACTCTTTAACCACTGCATTAATTTTTCCACCTGCCCTTCTTCACCGCAGGCAACCACTTCCACGCTGCCATCGTCAAGATTTTTGGCGTACCCGGTTAAACCCAGTCTTTTCGCTTCGTACTGTGTGGTGTAGCGAAATCCTACGCCCTGAACTCGCCCGTAAACCCAGGCAATTATGCAGACTTTCGACATTGCTGCTCTCCTTATCCTTAATGGACGCGTTGCAAATCCATGGAAAACTCCGGACAATGACGCCCATTTCTTTGCATCGACAGAAAAGTAAATTATGAGTGTACGTTTAGTGTTAGCCAAAGGGCGCGAAAAATCATTACTTCGTCGCCATCCGTGGGTCTTTTCCGGGGCCGTTGCCCGCATGGAAGGTAAAGCCAGCCTCGGTGAAACCATCGATATTGTTGATCATCAGGGAAAATGGTTAGCACGCGGCGCTTATTCGCCAGCTTCGCAAATCCGGGCGCGCGTCTGGACGTTTGACCCGTCTGAGTCTATCGACATTGCTTTTTTTTCCCGCCGTTTGCAACAAGCACAAAAATGGCGTGACTGGCTGGCGCAAAAAGATGGCCTCGACAGCTATCGTTTAATCGCCGGAGAATCTGATGGCCTGCCGGGTATTACTATCGATCGTTTCGGTAATTTTCTGGTGCTGCAACTGCTGAGTGCTGGGGCAGAATATCAGCGCGCGGCATTAGTTAGTGCCCTGCAAACGCTGTACCCGGAATGTGCGATTTACGATCGCAGCGATGTTGCGGTACGTAAAAAAGAAGGGATGGAGCTGACCCTGGGCCTCGTCACCGGCGAGTTGCCGCCTGCCCTGCTGCCGATTGAAGAACACGGCATGAAGCTGCTGGTGGATATTCAGCACGGACACAAAACGGGCTACTACCTGGACCAGCGAGACAGCCGCCTGGCTACCCGCCGCTACGTTGAAAATAAACGTGTGCTGAACTGTTTCTCCTATACCGGTGGTTTCGCCGTATCGGCACTGATGGGCGGTTGCAGCCAGGTTGTCAGCGTTGATACCTCCCAGGAAGCGCTGGATATTGCACGGCAGAACGTTGAGCTGAACAAACTGGATCTGAGCAAGGCTGAGTTTGTCCGTGATGATGTCTTTAAATTGCTGCGTACTTATCGCGATCGCGGTGAAAAATTTGACGTTATCGTGATGGACCCGCCGAAGTTTGTTGAGAATAAAAGCCAGTTGATGGGCGCGTGTCGTGGCTATAAAGATATCAACATGCTGGCGATTCAGTTGCTGAATGAAGGCGGTATTCTCCTGACTTTCTCCTGTTCCGGTCTGATGACCAGCGATTTATTTCAGAAAATCATCGCGGATGCCGCAATTGATGCCGGCCGTGATGTACAATTTATAGAGCAGTTCCGTCAGGCAGCCGATCATCCGGTGATCGCTACCTATCCGGAAGGGCTATATCTGAAAGGGTTTGCCTGTCGCGTCATGTAACTTGAAATGTGGAATTTTACCCTTATATCAAAGGTAAAGATTTCCCGGGAGGTGACTATGATTGCCAGCAAATTCGGTATCGGCCAGCAGGTCCGCCATTCCCTGTTAGGTTATCTCGGAGTGGTCGTGGATATCGACCCGGTTTATTCGCTCTCTGAACCGTCGCCTGATGAGCTGGCGGTAAATGACGAGCTTCGCGCCGCTCCGTGGTATCACGTAGTGATGGAGGACGATAACGGCCTACCGGTTCATACCTACCTGGCTGAAGCCCAGCTAAGTAGCGAATTGCAGGATGAACATCCTGAACAGCCATCCATGGATGAGCTGGCGCAGACCATCCGCAAACAACTCCAGGCCCCGCGTCTGCGTAACTGATCCCTGAACGAATCCCCGGAAGGTTTTTGCCTTCCGGGGATTTTTTATTTGGCCAGGCCCAGGCGAGGGATCTCAATAGCCGGGCAGCGATCCATCACCACATTCAACCCGGCATCCCGTGCCAGTACTGCCGCTTGCTCATTAATCACCCCCAGTTGCATCCAGAGGGTTTTCGCGCCAATGGCAATAGCTTCCTGTGCCACGCCCCACGCCGATTCTGAATTACGGAAAACATCGACCATATCGACCTTTTCCGGAACGTCTGCCAGCGTGCCATACCCCTGCTGGCCCAGCAGCGTTTTGCCGGCAACTTTTGGCGAAACCGGAATGACATGATACCCCTGGTCGAGTAGATATTTCATCACGCGATAGCTGGGACGATCGGGTTTGTCGCTTGCCCCCACCAGCGCAATGGTGTGAGTGGACGTTAAAATGCCTGCAATATCGGTTTCTTTCATTATTTCCTCCAGACTGTTTAACAAAGTGTACGACAAAGCCGACATGCCAACCATGCAGCTAATACGAATGAATGAGAGCAAAAGCGGGAAATATGTCTATATGTTAGTAAGTATGATTAAAGAAAAATTTTGACACATTATTATTCGGGCGGTCTTTTGACAGGAGCTACCTATGAAAACCGGCATCGTGACCACCTTGATTGCATTATGTTTGCCGGTATCCGTTTTTGCCACCACGCTGCGGCTTTCAACCGATGTCGATCTTCTGGTACTCGACGGCAAGAAGGTTTCCAGCTCTCTGCTGCGCGGTGCGGACAGCATTGAACTGGATAATGGACCGCATCAGTTAGTGTTTCGCGTTGAGAAGACGATTCATCTTTCCAATAGTGAAGAACGGCTGTATATCTCCCCACCGCTGGTGGTCAGTTTTAATACCCAGCTCATCAACCAGGTCAATTTTCGCCTGCCTCGCCTGGAGAATGAGCGGGAAGCTAACCATTTTGATGCCGCGCCGCGCCTTGAATTGTTGGATGGCGATGCGACGCCGATTCCGGTAAAGCTGGATATTCTCGCCATTACCTCAACGGCAAAAACGATTGATTATGAGGTCGAGGTTGAACGCTATAACAAATCCGCGAAACGCGCTTCACTACCGCAATTTGCCACGATGATGGCAGATGACAGTACGCTGCTTTCGGGTGTTTCCAAGCTGGATGCTATTCCACCGCAGTCTCAGGTGCTCACAGAACAACGGCTGAAGTATTGGTTTAAACTGGCTGACCCACAAACGCGAAATACTTTCCTGCAGTGGGCGGAAAAACAACCATCTTCCTGAGATTTTTGTACCTGTGCGCAGGCTTTTTCGGTCTTTATCTTGCAGCGATAAGTGCTTACAGTAATCTGTAGGAAAGTTGACTACGGATGTACATTATGGAACTGACGACTCGCACTTTACCTGCGCGGAAACATATTGCGCTGGTGGCACACGATCACTGCAAACAAATGCTGATGAGCTGGGTGGAACGGCATCAACCGTTACTGGAACAACACGTACTGTATGCAACAGGCACTACCGGTAACTTAATTTCCCGCGCGACCGGCATGAACGTCAACGCGATGTTGAGTGGCCCAATGGGGGGTGACCAGCAGGTTGGCGCATTGATCTCAGAAGGGAAAATTGATGTATTGATTTTCTTCTGGGATCCACTAAATGCCGTGCCGCACGATCCTGACGTGAAAGCCTTGCTGCGTCTGGCGACGGTATGGAACATTCCGGTCGCCACCAACGTGGCAACGGCAGACTTCATAATCCAGTCGCCGCATTTCAACGACGCGGTCGATATTCTGATCCCCGATTATCAGCGTTATCTCGCGGACCGTCTGAAGTAATATTGCACAGGTGGCAAACGCCACCTGTTTCTTACGGTTTTCTCGCCACCGGCACATCCAGATTTTTCAGTATTTCAACAAAGGGAGAGGGATTCTCTTTGTTAAACAGTGCCCATACCCGATGGCGTGCCCGGGTCAGCGCCACGTACATTAACCGCCGTTCTTCAGCGTCCGGGAAATCCTCAACCGGTGGCAGTAGCGCCTCTTCCATAATCGACTCCCGCGCCGCAGCCGGAAAACCATCACTTCCCTCCTGCAAGCCAACGATGATGACGTAATCCGCCTGTTGCCCTTTGCTGGCATGAATGGTCATAAAGTCGATTTGCAACTTCGGCCAGCGTGTTGCCGCTTTTTCCAGGCTGGCAGGCCTCATGTGATGGTAACGCGCCAGGATCAGAATGCGCTCTTCCGGTTTGGCATAACCAGAGAGCTTATCCAGCAAAGCGTCAAGTTGACTCTCATCCAATAACGTGACGGCTTTTTTGTCTCCATTGGTTAAGCTGTTTAGCGGCTTTTTCAGCTGGCCTGGGTTCTGCTGAATAAAACGGTTTGCCACCTTACCGATACGACTGTTAAAACGGTAAGTCGTGTCTAAATCACAACGTTCGCCTTCACCAAAGTTTTCATGGAAAGCGGTGGTGAGCGACATTTGCGCACCGCTGAATCGGTAAATCGCCTGCCAGTCATCACCAACAGCGAACAACGTCGTCTGACTGTTTTGCTTGCGTAATGCCGCTAACAACGCTGCCCGCTGCGGCGAGATATCCTGAAATTCATCAACCAGAATATGCTTCCACGGGCTGATAAAGCGACCTTTCTCCAGAATCACAATCGCCTGATGAATAAGGCCCGAAAAATCGACAGCGTTTTCTGCCTTCAGCGCACCTTTCCAGGCTTTTAATAACGGGGCCATCAACTTGATACGTTTACTGAACAGATCGCGAATCTCTTCGGGTGCACTGGCAATCATTTCTGCCTGTGCACCACCGTGCATCCGCATCAGACTTACCCAGCGATCGAGGCGAGAGGCAAGGCGACGCTGTAATTTTTCATCATCCCAGAAGTTACCTTCTGGCACTGACCACTGCATTTCTTCCGTCAGCCATTGCCGCCAGCCCTTCGCCTGCGCTTTCTTTTCGCTGCATTGCTTGCGCCACTCAGCAATAAAGAGTTCATGACGGGCAGCGGTATCATTTTCCAGTTTGCTGACTATCGGAACTTTTTTGCTGCCCTGCTGAATAATATGCAGCGCCAGCGCATGAAACGTGCGTGCGGTAATGTCTTCGGTATGTAGCCGTTCGCGAATCCGCTCGTCCATCTCTTCAGCGGCTTTGCGACCAAACGCCAGCAATAAAATTTGCTCAGGGGACGCTTCACCACGTGCCAGCAACCAGCCTGCACGGGCCACCAGCACCGACGTTTTTCCGCTTCCTGCACCTGCCAGCACTAACAGAGAATGCTCGCCATTAACGACTGCCCGGGCCTGCGCCGGATTCAGCGGTGAAGACTCGACCTGGCGGAAAAAATCCGCATACTCGGTAAGCATGGCTTCGGTATACGCCTGGTTATGCTGCAACCGAGCGCTTTCAATATCTTTCAACCAGGCCTGACATTTACGCCACGCCTCACGGCAGTTATCGAATTCTTCCAGTCGGTTAACCGGCAACGGCAACGCCGACAAAGCCTGGCGGATTTGTTGCTGAACGCCAGAGGTTTGCTCACGCGTCAGCCATTTATTTTCTCCAGTGCGCGTGGCAATCAAATCCAGTTGCTGGCGTAAAACACCAGACGCAATTTCGCTCATCTCGCCACTCCACCGCCGCCAGTGAGCATCAAGATGATGGTAAAAACGCTGCGTCTCGCCCCATTCGGTGCCGTGCAGACGCACCACTTTTTCGTCCGGCAGTACAAATTCCAGCTCGCCCCATACCAGACCACGCTTACAGTGAATCGCCAGTAATTTATTGAAAGGAATAAGGTATTCGTGGCGATCGCCGGAGACTTTAATCCCGGCATTGAGGATCACCGCCCGATCGTAAGGGTGCTGTGCCAGACGTTTTCCAAGCGTTGTCGCTTTCAGTTCCATGACTCTGTAGATCCACACGAAATTATTTCTTATCAGTGTAACCGTCAGAGAAAACGTGCTCCAGCCCAAAAAAACGTTACAATTGCCGCCCATTACTGAAAACCACAGTAAAGCGAGGTTTTATGCGTACCGTTTTGAACATTCTGAACTTTGTGCTTGGCGGATTTGCCACCACTCTGGGCTGGCTGTTGGCGACTCTGGTCAGTATTGTGCTGATTTTTACCTTACCGCTGACACGATCCTGCTGGGAGATCACTAAACTGTCTCTGGTGCCTTATGGCAATGAAGCTATTCATGTCGATGAACTGAACCCGGCTGGCAAAAATGTGCTGCTGAATACTGGCGGTACGGTATTGAATATTTTCTGGCTGATTTTCTTTGGCTGGTGGTTATGCCTGATGCACATTGCAACGGGCATCGCACAATGTATTTCAATCATTGGCATTCCTGTCGGCATTGCGAACTTTAAAATTGCCGCTATTGCACTATGGCCGGTTGGTCGTCGCGTGGTATCGGTAGAAACAGCGCAAGCTGCGCGTGAAGCCAATGCACGTCGTCGTTTTGAATAATCCACTAATATGGCCTTTATGCTAAGTCCTTTGCTCAAACGCTATACCTGGAACAGCGCCTGGCTGTATTACGCGCGTATTTTTATTGCGCTTTGTGGAACCACAGCGTTTCCGTGGTGGCTGGGTGATGTAAAACTGACGATTCCGCTAACGCTGGGGATGGTGGCAGCGGCGCTGACCGATCTCGATGACCGACTGGCGGGGCGTTTGCGTAACCTCATCATTACGCTGTTCTGCTTTTTTATCGCCTCGGCCTCAGTAGAATTGCTGTTTCCCTGGCCCTGGCTATTTGCGATTGGCTTAACGCTCTCTACCAGCGGCTTCATTTTGCTCGGCGGTCTGGGTCAACGCTATGCAACAATTGCCTTCGGTGCATTGCTGATCGCCATTTACACTATGTTGGGAACATCACTGTATGAGCACTGGTATCAGCAGCCGATGTATCTGCTGGCCGGTGCCGTCTGGTACAACGTCCTGACACTTATTGGTCATCTGCTGTTCCCGGTCCGCCCGCTGCAGGACAACCTGGCGCGTTGCTATGAACAACTGGCGCGTTATCTTGAGCTCAAGTCGCGCATGTTTGATCCTGATATTGAAGATGAAAGCCAGGCACCGCTGTACGATTTGGCTCTCGCCAACGGTCTGCTGATGGCGACATTGAATCAGACGAAACTCTCGCTGCTGACCCGCTTACGTGGCGATCGTGGTCAACGGGGAACGCGTCGCACGCTGCATTATTACTTTGTCGCACAGGATATTCACGAGCGTGCCAGCTCTTCTCATATTCAGTATCAAACATTGCGTGAACATTTTCGCCACAGCGACGTGCTGTTCCGTTTTCAGCGGCTGATGTCGATGCAGGGCCAGGCGTGCCAGCAACTGTCACGCTGTATTTTGTTGCGTCAGCCTTATCAACATGATCCGCATTTTGAGCGCGCTTTTACGCATATTGATGCTGCGCTGGAGCGGATGCGCGATAACGGCGCACCCGCCGATTTACTCAAAACACTGGGATTTTTGCTGAACAATTTACGCGCCATTGATGCCCAACTGGCAACAATTGAATCAGAACAGGCCCAGGCACTACCCCATAATAATGACGAAAATGAGCTCGCTGATGACAGCCCGCACGGGTTGAGTGATATCTGGCTGCGTCTTAGCCGTCACTTCACGCCGGAATCCGCCCTCTTCCGTCATGCGGTAAGAATGTCGCTGGTGTTGTGCTTCGGCTACGCCATCATTCAAATAACCGGAATGCATCACGGGTTTTGGATCTTGCTGACAAGTTTGTTTGTCTGCCAGCCAAACTATAACGCCACGCGCCACCGCCTGAAGTTAAGGATTATTGGTACGCTGGTAGGTATCGCCATTGGCATTCCTGTGCTGTGGTTTGTGCCATCACTGGAAGGGCAGCTGGTGCTGCTGGTTATTACCGGCGTGCTCTTTTTTGCCTTCCGTAACGTGCAATACGCTCATGCAACGATGTTCATCACACTTTTGGTGCTACTGTGTTTTAACTTACTGGGTGAAGGTTTTGAAGTAGCGTTACCTCGCGTAATCGATACGCTGATTGGTTGTGCCATTGCGTGGGCGGCAGTGAGCTACATCTGGCCTGACTGGCAGTTTCGCAATCTGCCGCGCATGCTCGAACGCGCCACAGAGGCCAACTGTCGGTATCTCGATGCCATACTGGAGCAATACCATCAGGGGCGTGATAACCGTCTGGCGTATCGTATTGCCCGCCGCGATGCACACAACCGTGATGCTGAGCTGGCGTCGGTGGTATCAAATATGTCCAGCGAGCCGAACGTTACCCCGCAAATTCGCGAAGCCGCGTTTCGGTTGCTGTGCCTTAACCATACGTTTACCAGCTATATCTCAGCCCTCGGTGCTCACCGGGAGCAGTTAACTAATCCTGAAATTCTGGCGTTTCTTGATGACGCAGTTTGCTATGTTGATGACGCGTTACATCATCAACCTGCTGATGAAGAACGCGTCAATGAGGCATTAGCTAGCCTGAAACAGCGGATGCAGCAACTTGAACCACGGGCAGACAGCAAAGAACCTCTGGTCGTACAACAAGTTGGATTATTGATTGCATTACTGCCTGAGATTGGTCGTCTGCAACGCCAGATTACTCAAGTTCCGCAGGAAACTCCTGTTTCGGCGTAAGTGAGTCAGCCCATTCTGCAAGCTCCTGGCGGCGTGCCACCGGGAGCGCAGCTTCATGAATGCCGATAATGGCACCTTCAAGCATAAACAGAATCTTTTCTGTCACCAGACTGTTTTGCTGCCGCAGTCGCAACCAACACATTTTTGCCCCAAGTATACGTAACGCCCGTACATCCTTAATCCCCACCTCCCCGAGAATCGCTTCCAGATGAAAAGACATATTGGGCAAATCTTTCAGTCTTTCCCGGGTATTGCGCGTGCTTTTCTCTTTCAGCGCTGCATCGAGAGAATATTTCGACAGACGCACCAGCTTCAGTTGATTTCGCCATAGACTTTCATCAACCCGATAGTAATTGAGGGTAACGGATCGGCCACACTTTTTATATGTCAGCCAGACAGGCGGATGTTTTACACAGTACTGTGCACTTTGCTCACAAGCCCGAAGATACAACTCACCATCAGAAACCATCGCAAACACCGTGTCGTCAACGGTCAGGCTGTAACTGCCAAACAATGATCGGTATTCAATTGTGCCCAACGTTGCCAGGTATTCTTGTGATTTATAGATCCGCTTATAGGAGAGGCTTTTCATAAAATTCCTTTTAAAATCATAACATAAAAGAATGATTCACATTAACGGATCCGTTAACTACGAAAATAGGCAACTTATTCTTAAGGGGCAAGATTAATTTATGTTTTCCCGTCACCAACGACAAAATTTGCGAGGCTCTTTCCGAAAATAGGGTTGATCTTTGTTGTCACTGGATGTACTGTACATCCATACAGTAACTCACAGGGGCTGGATTGATTATGTACACTTCAGGCTATGCACATCGTTCTTCGTCGTTCTCATCCGCAGCAAGTAAAATTGCGCGTGTCTCTACGGAAAACACTACAGCCGGGCTTATCAGTGAAGTTGTCTATCGCGAAGATCAGCCCATGATGACGCAACTTCTACTGTTGCCATTGTTACAGCAACTCGGTCAGCAATCGCGCTGGCAACTCTGGTTAACACCGCAACAAAAACTGAGTCGGGAATGGGTTCAGGCATCTGGGCTACCCTTAACGAAAGTAATGCAGATTAGCCAGCTCTCCCCTTGCCACACTGTGGAGTCAATGGTTCGCGCTTTACGCACGGGCAATTACAGTGTGGTGATCGGTTGGTTGGCAGATGATTTGACTGAAGAAGAGCATGCTGAACTTGTTGATGCGGCAAATGAAGGTAACGCTATGGGGTTTATTATGCGTCCGGTAAGCGCATCCTCTCACGCCACGAGACAACTTTCCGGGCTAAAAATTCACTCTAATTTGTATCATTAAGTAAATTTAGGATTAATCCTGGAACTTTTTTTGTCGCCCAGCCAATGCTTTCAGTCGTGACTAATTTTCCTTGCGGAGGCTTGTCTGAAGCGGTTTCCGCGATTTTCTTCTGTAAATTGTCGCTGACAAAAAAGATTAAACATACCTTATACAAGACTTTTTTTTCATATGCCTGACGGAGTTCACACTTGTAAGTTTTCAACTACGTTGTAGACTTTACATCGCCAGGGGTGCTCGGCATAAGCCGAAGATATCGGTAGAGTTAATATTGAGCAGATCCCCCGGTGAAGGATTTAACCGTGTTATCTCGTTGGAGATATTCATGGCGTATTTTGGATGATAACGAGGCGCAAAAAATGAAAAAGACAGCTATCGCGATTGCAGTGGCACTGGCTGGTTTCGCTACCGTAGCGCAGGCCGCTCCGAAAGATAACACCTGGTACACTGGTGCTAAACTGGGCTGGTCCCAGTACCATGACACTGGTTTCATCAACAACAATGGCCCGACCCATGAAAACCAACTGGGCGCTGGTGCTTTTGGTGGTTACCAGGTTAACCCGTATGTTGGCTTTGAAATGGGTTACGACTGGTTAGGTCGTATGCCGTACAAAGGCAGCGTTGAAAACGGTGCATACAAAGCTCAGGGCGTTCAACTGACCGCTAAACTGGGTTACCCAATCACTGACGGCCTGGACATCTACACTCGTCTGGGTGGTATGGTATGGCGTGCAGACACTAAATCCAACGTTTATGGTAAAAACCACGACACCGGCGTTTCTCCGGTCTTCGCTGGCGGTGTTGAGTACGCGATCACTCCTGAAATCGCTACCCGTCTGGAATACCAGTGGACCAACAACATCGGTGACGCACACACCATCGGCACTCGTCCGGACAACGGCATGCTGAGCCTGGGTGTTTCCTACCGTTTCGGTCAGGGCGAAGCAGCTCCAGTAGTTGCTCCGGCTCCAGCTCCGGCACCGGAAGTACAGACCAAGCACTTCACTCTGAAGTCTGACGTTCTGTTCAACTTCAACAAAGCAACCCTGAAACCGGAAGGTCAGGCTGCTCTGGATCAGCTGTACAGCCAGCTGAGCAACCTGGATCCGAAAGACGGTTCCGTAGTTGTTCTGGGTTACACCGACCGCATCGGTTCTGACGCTTACAACCAGGGTCTGTCCGAGCGCCGTGCTCAGTCTGTTGTTGATTACCTGATCTCCAAAGGTATCCCGGCAGACAAGATCTCCGCACGTGGTATGGGCGAATCCAACCCGGTTACTGGCAACACCTGTGACAACGTGAAACAGCGTGCTGCACTGATCGACTGCCTGGCTCCGGATCGTCGCGTAGAGATCGAAGTTAAAGGTATCAAAGACGTTGTAACTCAGCCGCAGGCTTAAGTTATCGTCTGGTAGAAAAACCCCGCTGCTGCGGGGTTTTTTTTGCCTTTAGTAAATTGAACTGACTTTCGTCAGTTATTCCTTACCCAGCAATGCCTGCAGATCCAGCTTCAGAGAAGACATTTTATTCGCGTATTTCTCTTTGTTTTCCGCATCTTCAATCAGCTGAACAATCGTTTCAGAAAGCGTTTTACCGCGACGCTGCGCAAGACCAGCCAGACGTTGCCAGACAATAAATTCCAGATCGATCGACTTTTTGCGCGTATGCTGGTGTTCCGCATTAAAATGGCGCTTCCGTCTGGCCCGAATGGTTTGCTTCATGCGATTGACCAGTTCCGGATTCATATGCTTGTCAATCCAGCCATTTACCAGCACGGGTTCATTTTCCAGCGAGAGCAACACATCGACGGCTTCCTGGGCGGCACTGGCTTCTATGTAACGGGTAATTAACTCCCCTTCGCGATGCTTCTTCACCAGATACTTCCATTTCCAACCGCTTTCAAGATTTTCAAGTTGTTGATATTTCATAGCGATCTCAATGTTACCGTGTAACTCTTTACAGAATATCAGCTTTTTAGGCCAGTGAAGAAAAGAATCTCCATCCTGTGAGCTTTAACGCCCATGCCAGAAGTATTGTCGGTGCTTTCTACGTGTGCTGTAGTGCCGGTTACGGTATAATCGCGGCTTTGACAACAGACTAAAAAACATCAACTTTGACCATTACGAAACTTGCATGGCGTGACCTGGTTCCTGATACCGATAGCTATCAGGAAATATTTGCTCAGCCACATTTGATTGACGAAAACGATCCTTTATTCAGTGATACTCAACCGCGGCTGCAATTTGCGCTGGAGCAGTTGCTGCATACGCGAGCATCCTCCTCTTTTATGCTGGCTAAGGCCCCGGAAGAGTCTGAGTATCTGAATCTTATTGCCGATGCCGCGCGTACGCTACAAAGCGATGCAGGCCAACTGGTGGGCGATCACTATGAGGTTTCCGGCCACTCCATCCGCTTACGTCACGCAGTGAGTGCAGATGATAATTTTGCGACTTTAACGCAAGTTGTCGCTGCCGACTGGGTAGAAGCGGAGCAACTCTTTGGCTGCCTGCGCCAGTTTAATGGCGACATTACCCTGCAGCCTGGTCTGGTGCATCAGGCAAATGGCGGTATTCTCATCATCTCTTTGCGTACACTGCTGGCGCAACCTCTGCTGTGGATGCGGCTGAAAAATATCGTTAACCGCGAGCGTTTTGACTGGGTTGCGTTTGATGAGTCGCGCCCTCTCCCCGTCTCTGTGCCTTCGATGCCATTGAAGCTGAAAGTCATTCTGGTAGGCGAACGCGAATCATTGGCTGATTTCCAGGAGATGGAGCCAGAGCTTTCAGAGCAGGCTATTTATAGCGAATTTGAAGATACTCTGCAGATTGTCGATGCGGAGTCAGTAAGCCAGTGGTGTCGCTGGGTGACATTTACCGCCAGACATAATCACTTACCTGCCCCGGGAGCGGATGCCTGGCCGGTACTTATCCGCGAAGCAGCACGCTACACCGGTGAACAAGAAACACTTCCGCTTAGCCCGCAGTGGATCCTCCGCCAGTGTAAAGAGGTCGCCTCCCTGTGTGATGGCGACACCTTCTCCGGCGAGCAGCTAAACTTAATGCTGCAGCAGCGTGAATGGCGCGAAGGTTTCCTCGCTGAACGTATGCAGGATGAGATCCTTCAGGAGCAAATCCTGATTGAAACCGAAGGCGAACGCATCGGGCAAATTAACGCCCTTTCGGTCATTGAATTTCCGGGTCATCCACGCGCTTTTGGCGAACCTTCTCGCATTAGCTGCGTTGTGCATATTGGCGATGGTGAATTCACGACATCGAACGCAAAGCGGAACTTGGCGGCAATATCCATGCGAAAGGGATGATGATCATGCAAGCGTTCCTGATGTCGGAACTACAGCTTGAGCAACAGATCCCCTTCTCAGCATCGCTGACATTTGAGCAGTCATACAGTGAAGTTGATGGAGATAGTGCCTCGATGGCTGAACTCTGCGCCCTGATAAGCGCCCTCGCCGATGTGCCGGTGAATCAGAGTATCGCTATCACAGGTTCAGTCGATCAGTTCGGTCGCGCCCAGCCGGTCGGTGGTTTAAATGAGAAAATCGAAGGCTTCTTTGCTATTTGCCAGCAACGTGAGTTAACCGGGAAACAAGGTGTCATTATCCCCACAGCTAACGTTCGCCATTTAAGTCTTCACAGTGAACTGGTGAAAGCGGTAGAAGAAGGCAAATTCACCATCTGGGCAGTAGACGATGTGACTGACGCACTGCCGTTATTATTAAATCTGGTGTGGGATGGCGAAGGCCAAACGACGCTGATGCAAACCATCCAGGAACGTATCGCGCAAGCATCGCAACAGGAAGGACGTCACCGTTTTCCATGGCCATTACGTTGGCTGAACTGGTTTATTCCGAACTGATCGGACTTGTTCAGCGTACACGTGTTAGCTATCCTGCGTGCTTCAATAAAATAAGGCTTACAGAGAACATGGTAGATAAACGCGAATCCTATACAAAAGAAGACCTTCTTGCCTCTGGTCGCGGTGAACTGTTTGGCGCTAAAGGCCCGCAATTGCCAGCACCGAACATGCTGATGATGGACCGTGTGGTCAAAATGACCGAAACGGGTGGTAACTTCGACAAAGGCTATGTTGAAGCAGAACTGGATATCAATCCGGATCTGTGGTTCTTCGGATGCCACTTCATTGGCGATCCGGTTATGCCGGGATGCCTGGGCCTGGACGCAATGTGGCAGCTAGTAGGGTTCTACCTCGGCTGGCTGGGCGGCGAAGGTAAAGGCCGCGCGCTGGGCGTTGGCGAAGTGAAATTCACTGGTCAGGTACTGCCGACAGCGAAAAAAGTGACCTACCGTATTCACTTTAAACGCATTGTTAATCGTCGTCTGATTATGGGTCTGGCAGATGGCGAAGTGCTGGTTGATGGTCGTCTGATCTATACCGCCAGCGACCTGAAAGTCGGTCTGTTCCAGGATACGTCTGCCTTCTGATTATCATCAGACAGAGTATCAAAAGGCGAAACCTCCGCAATGCGGAGGTTTCTTTTTAAAGAGACAGAATCAGGCCATTACTACCCTGTCCGCCATGGCTTCTCGCCAGCCTCCCAGCCATTGTGACCTTTGATTCAGCGTCTGATAGGGACACATTTCTTTTGAGCGTCCGGCGATGCCGGCCTGATAACCACGTTGATGTGCCCGTTCCAGGCGATCTCGTTTTTGTCTCTTCATGCCTCGTTTCCCTCATACTGGTTTCTGGTGGAAAAGAAAACAGTGATTACTAAATGTGCAATCACAGTTAAGCAATACCGCGAATCATAACTGCCGTCAATGCGCAAAATTCACGCCACTGTCATATTTGTGAGCTACACGGGCATGTCGGTTGTACAAAAAATGTGAAGAGGAACAAATTTTTCCGCACGTTAGAAACAAAAAAACCGCCTCAGGCAACATACCGGAGACGGTTATACTTACAAATCTTTATAATTAAGGTAGACGCTTTATCTCTTGTGCAATAGAAGCGGCTTCCTGACTCCAGACACCGGCCAGCACTTTAACCATCTCATCGTAACCATCCTGAGTTTGCACTCCTTCCAGACGGAACGGACGTTTGATCAGTTGTCCCTGGTGGTTCAACAGCCACTCACCACTGACAATGACCTTGCCATCATAGCGACCGTTAAACTCCGTTACGGTAACATTGAGCGTGTCCTGGACGCTTCCCAGAGGCTGGGAGGCAACCACCCAGCCGGGCAGTTGCGTACTCAAGTTGGCAACCAGGATGTTGCGCAACTGTTGATCCAACGGGCTGGCCCACAAGTTGTTGTTGGCAATCACATACTTCACATCACTGGTTTGATAAACCACACCATTCCCCGCCAGATAGTCAGGAACAGTGACCTGCTCTACCCATAACAGACGATTGCCCTGGCTGGCGGTACTTTGTGTACCGCTCTGCACCACAGGTAACTGGTAATAGTTTTTATTAATTTCGCCGGAGCTGCATCCGGCCAGCCACAGTGCTGCAATCGTCACTAGCCACTTTTTCATTGTTTCGCCCTCTTCGGCTCTGGATCTTTTTTGTCCTTCGCTTCAAATACCAGCGCGTTACTCTTCTCATTGAGCGTTTTCAGCACCGGTTGCAGTTCTCGCAACACCTGATCAAGGCGCTGCATATCCGCCACCATCTTGTTGTAGGCTGCGGAGCCAGGCTGGAAGCCCTGCATGCTGCGATTCAATTCACGCAACGTTGACTGCATATCCGTCGGCAACTGCTGCATCGACTGGCTAGCGAGGATCTTGTTCATGCTATCCAGCGTCGTTTGCAGGTTTTTCATTGTGCGCTGACTTTCAGAAAGCGTACTGGTTGCCTGTTCAATCATCGGATTCAATGGCAGTTTGTTGATCTTATCCAACGCTTCCATCAGTCGTTGCTGGATTTGCGCCAGGCCGCCGCTAACAGTCGGGATAATCTGATAACCATTAAATTCACGAATACCGGTTATTGCAGGCGTATTTGGATAGAAATCGAGATCAACATACAGTGCACCAGTGACCAGGTTTCCGGTTTTCAGCGATCCGCGTAAACCACGTTTCAACAATTCGCCAAGGTGCTCAACAACATCCGTATTTTCGCCAAGCTGCATTTTCAGCCGCTCTGGCTCGATACGAATCAGTACCGGAATACGGTAATCATCGTTAAATGTCTGACGCATATTCGGCGCAAAGAATGGCACTTTGCTTACGGTACCCAGGCGAATACCCCGGAATTCTACCGGAGCTCCCGGTTGCAGACCGCGTACCGAATCTTTAAAGAACATCAGATAATCAATGTGATCGGTGTACAACGAATCCTGAATGCTCTTCTGATCATCATACAAAACGAAAGCTGTTTTCGGTGCCACTGGCTGCCCTAAATCCAGACCTTCCGGCACATCAAAGCTAACACCGCCACTAAGCAGCGTTGTCAATGAGCCCATCTCCACACGCATCCCCGCTGACGTCAGATCAACCGCAATGCCACTATCTTTCCAGAAGCGAACATTGCTGGTCACCAGTCGGTCATAAGGTGCATTGATGAACAGTTGATAACTGATATTGCGTTTTTGCGTATCGAAGGTGCTGGTTTCAACCGAACCTACCCGATAGCCACGGAACAGCACCGGATCTCCTGGCGAGAGCTGCCCGGCTTTTTTGCTATCGAGAATCACACGGATACCTTTCGCATCAGGCGGGGCCAACGGTGGCGAGTCCAGCAAATCGTATTTATCCATTTTGCTGCCTTTCGCGCCTGGCTGCAGTTCGATATAAACTCCAGACAGCAGCGTTCCCAGGCCGCTAATCCCTTCGCGACCAATCTGCGGTTTCACCACCCAAAAGACGGTGTCTTTATGCAGCAATTTTTCCATACCGGAATTCAGCCGCGCTTTGATTTCAACGTGCGTCAAATCATCAGCCAGTGTGGCGCTTTCAACCACGCCGACGTCAACGCTACGGCTTTTAATGGTGGTTTTGCCACCTTCAATTCCTTCCGCATTCGCGGTGATCAGGGTCACTTCCGGTCCCTGATGGCTGTAATGATAAAATAGAACCCAGGCTCCAATGAGCGCCGTGACGATAGGAAATATCCACACGGGAGACCAGTTCTTCACTTTCTGGATTTTGGCTTCCCCATTATTAGATTCCATACTGTCAGGACTCCTCATGCTCTGATTCAGGTTGACGATCCCACGACAAACGCGGGTCAAACGTCATAGCAGAAAACATTGTCATTATGACGACTAAAGCAAACATTAATGCACCCATTGCCGGATAAATACTCATTAAACCTCCCATACGCACCAGCGCCGAGAGCACCGCGATAACGAAAACGTCAATCATCGACCAGCGGCCTACAAACTCAACAACTTCATAAATCAAATGCATTCTTTCACTGTCGCGCTTGCCATGCCCTTTGGCATCCCAACACAGCCACGCGATGGCGATCATCTTTAACGTTGGCACCATAATACTGGCCAGAAAGATCACCGCAGCGACGGGATAAGAGCCTTCGCTCCATAACAGAATGACCCCAGCGAGAATCGTCGACGGCATCTTCGAGCCTAATAAATCCGTCACCATGATGGGCAAAATATTAGCCGGAAGATACAGCATGATGGACGTTACAAGCAGCGCGAGTGTCCACTGCAGGCTGTTTCTACGCCGAACGTACCCTTTGGTACTACAACGCGGGCACACGGGTTCATCAGCAGGAAGGATTGCCGTACAACAGGAGCACGAACGCAGCCCCTGACGTATCCCCGTGACGCCTGGTTTTAGCGGCTGGCGCAGTTCTGGCATCGGGGCGATGTCGTCCCATAACCAGCGACGATCAACGCACTGAAAAGCGCGCAGTTGCAGGACACAAAATAAACACCAGGGGAGAAAGCTGCTGCCTACCCCAATGCTGCCGTAAGCCATCAGTTTAACGAAACTGACCAGCACTCCCGCGAGGAAAATCTCCGCCATTCCCCAGGTTTTGAGTTGAAAAAGCACCCGTGCCAGTTGCTCTTTTAAACGGACCGGTAATTCCGCGCGATTCACCAGTAACAGAATGGTTATCAGACAAAACGCGGGAACCAGTTGCACAAACAACAGGAAAAAGGTGCCGAGGCTGGCGTAGTCCTCAGAAAAAAGCACGCCGGGAATTTCCAGTAATGTAATTTCACTGGTAACTCCTGCAACGTTCATATTCACAAAAGGAAACAAGTTGGACAGCAACAGCATGAACAGTGCAGCCAACGCATAGGCGGTCGGACGCTGCCGAGGGGCATCCCACGCCACGGTTAACGTTGTGCCACACCGGGGACATGCCGCTTTCTGACCATGCTCAAGGCGCGGTAACGCCACCAGCATGTCACACTGCGAGCACAGGATGTGCTTCGCGGCATGATGATGTTCGCACATTGGTACTCCTTAATGATGCGCTATTTTACAGATGACTAACAAAGTGTTGGTTTTCATGCCTGATAAACCCAGTTCATCAGGCAATTTTACCGTTGTCAGCTGTCTCTGTTTAAATCGACTATTTTGCGATCAGCCACCATTTTTTAACGCTTCAAGATACTCCCAGCGTTCAAAGGCTTGCTCCAGCTCCTGCTCTGCAGCAGCCATATCGGCGAGCACTTTTTGTGTCTGCTCATGTGGCTGACTGAAGAAGGAAGCATCCGCCACCTGCGTCTGTAGGGCTTCCAGCTTCGCCTCCAGATCTTCGAGCAATTGCGGTAGCTGCTCCAGTTCGCGCTGCAATTTATAGCTTAGTTTGCTACTGCTGCGTTTTACAGTTTCTGCTTTTGCCGCGGCGGCTTCTTCGGTTTTTTTCACCGCAAGCTGTTTGAGCGCCACATACTGCTCTTGCTGACCACGGGCATCATGATAACCGCCGACATAACGACCAATTTTACCGCCGCCTTCGAAGATCCAACATTCTGTAACGGTGTTATCGACAAACTGACGATCGTGGCTAACCAGCAATACCGTGCCCTGATAGCTGTCGATCAGTTCTTCCAGCAGTTCCAGCGTTTCGACATCAAGATCGTTGGTCGGTTCGTCAAGAATCAATAAGTTGCTTGGTTTGAGGAACAAACGCGCCAGCAGCAAGCGGTTCCGCTCACCGCCAGAAAGCGCACGTACCGGCGTCATCGCCCGTTTCGGATGGAACAGAAAGTCCTGCAAATAGCCCAATACGTGGCGTGGCTTGCCGTTAACCATCACCTCTTGCTTACCTTCGGCAATGTTATCCATCACCGTTTTATAGGGATCCAGTTCCGCGCGGTGCTGATCGAAATAAGCCACTTCCAGTTTGGTGCCAACGTGAATACGCCCGCTGTCCGCTTGAAGCTGACCGAGCATCAGTTTCAGCAGCGTGGTTTTGCCGCACCCATTCGGACCAATCAGGACAATTTTGTCGCCACGTAGAACCTGGGCCGAAAAATCTTTCACCAGTTGCTTACCGTCAACCTGGTAGCAAACGTCTTCCATTTCGAAAACGATCTTACCGGAGCGGCTGGCCTCTCCCACCTGCATCTTTGCGGTACCCATCACTTCGCGACGTTCACCACGCTCGCGACGCATTGCTTTCAGGGCGCGTACGCGGCCTTCATTACGGGTACGGCGTGCTTTGATCCCCTGGCGGATCCACACCTCTTCCTGCGCCAGTTTGCGATCGAACTCGGCATTTTGTAGTTCTTCCACGCGCAGGGCTTCTTCTTTTTCAAGCAGGTACTGGTCGTAATTCCCTGGATAGGTCACCAGCTTGCCGCGATCGAGATCAACAATGCGCGTCGCCATATTGCGGATAAACGAACGGTCGTGGGAGATGAAAATAATCGTCCCATTGAAGGTTTTAAGGAACCCTTCCAGCCAGTCGATGGTTTCAATATCCAGGTGGTTTGTCGGTTCATCAAGCAACAGCACGCGCGGATTACTCACCAGCGCGCGTCCTAATGCCGCTTTACGCAACCAGCCGCCGGAAAGCGACGACAGCGCAACATTAGGATCTAACCCCAGTTGCGCCAGCACTTCGTTGATGCGGTTTTCCAGCTGCCACAGGTTGTGGTGATCCAACTGTTCCTGAACCTTCGCCAGTTCGTTGAGATTTTTCTCGCTCGGGTCGTTCATCACCAGGCGCGAAATATCGTGATAGCGTTTCAGATATTCCGCTTGTTCTTCAATGCCTTCGGCAACGAAATCATAAACGCTACCCTCAACGTTACGCGGCGGATCCTGTTGCAGACGAGCTACAATCAAATCTTGCTCGTAAATAATGCGACCGTCATCCAGCCCTTGTTCACGGTTGAGGATTTTCATTAACGTCGATTTGCCCGCGCCGTTGCGGCCCACCAGACAAACACGTTCGTTATCTTCGATATGCAGTTCTGCGTTATCGAGAAGCGGCGCGTCGCTGAACGACAGCCATGCGCCATGCATACTGATTAATGACATTACTATTCCTTTCAGGCTGCGGTAATCAGCCAGCAGTTGTGGATCTGGCGGTTACGGGCGAAATCCTGGGAGAGCGTTTTTTGCGTAATTTCTTGTGCTTTCAGTCCCAGTTTTGCCAGGCCGTCGAGATCCATACGGAAGCCACGTTTGTTGTTCGAGAACATGATCGTCCCACCTGCACGCAGCAGACGTTTCAAATCTTTCATCAGCGCCAGATGATCGCGCTGAACATCAAACGCATCTTCCATTCGTTTTGAGTTAGAGAAGGTTGGCGGATCGATAAAGATCAGATCAAACTGTTCATTTGCCTCACGCAGCCACGCCAGGCAATCGGCCTGAATCAGGCGATGCGCACGCCCGGTTAGGCCATTCAGACGCAGGTTGCGTTCTGCCCACTCCAGATAAGTACGCGACATATCCACGGTGGTGGTGCTGCGCGCGCCGCCTAATCCCGCATGCACGGTGGCGCTACCGGTATAAGAGAACAGGTTGAGGAAATCTTTGCCTCTGCTCATCTGACCGAGCATACGGCGGGCGATACGGTGATCGAGGAACAGACCAGTATCGAGATAATCCGTCAGGTTCACCCACAAGTGAGCGTTATATTCGGTAACTTCAAGAAACTCGCCCTTCTCGCCCAGTTTCTGGTACTGGTTTTTGCCCTTCTGGCGTTCACGGGTTTTCAGCACCAGTTTGTTTGGCGCAATCCCCAGTACCGAAATGGTTGCAGCGATAATATCGAACAGACGCTGACGCGCTTTGTGAGCATCAATAGTTTTTGGCGGTGCATACTCCTGCACCACCACCCAGTCGGAATAACGGTCAACGGCAACGTTATATTCCGGCAGATCGGCGTCATACAGGCGGTAACATTCAATTCCTTCCTGGCGAGCCCACTTCTCGAATTTTTTGAGGTTCTTACGCAGGCGGTTGGCGTAGTCTTCCGCTACCATCGCCGGTTTGCTGTCTGGAGTGCTTTCGGCAACGTGGTAATTTTTCTGTACGCAGTCCAGCGGGCCGTTTTTCGCCTTGTACTGTTTGTCTGCACGCAGCTGCAAGCAGCTTAGCAGATCCGGCGAGGCACTAAACAAAGAGAGATTCCAGCCACCAAACTGGTTTTTCATGATCCGACCCAGCAGGCTATGCAGCGCAATCAGCGCCGGTTCGCTGTCCAGACGTTCCCCGTATGGCGGGTTGCTCAACACTGTGCCGTACGGCCCTTTCGGCAGCGGATTGGTCAGTTGCGCGACATCTTTCACCTCAAAGGTGATCAGTTCACCAATCCCCGCAAGACGGGCGTTAGTGCGTGCACGTTGAATCACCCGTGCGTCGCTGTCCGAACCGTAAAAATGAGAGCTATACTCAGCCAGGCCTTTACGGGCGCGAGTTTGCGCTTCCGCTTTCACTTCCTGCCAGATAGCTTCATCATGCTGCGCCCAGCCGCTAAAGCCCCAACGCCCACGGTGCAAGCCGGGTGCGCGATCGGTCGCCAGCATCGCCGCTTCAATCAGCAACGTACCGGAACCACACATCGGATCGAGCAGCGGTGTTCCAGGCTGCCAGCCGGATCGCATCACAATAGCGGCTGCCAGGGTTTCTTTGATCGGCGCAATACCAGCACGATCGCGATAGCCACGCAGATGTAAACCATCACCACTCAGATCAAGAGCGATACTGGCGGTTTCTTTATGCAGCCAGACGTTAACGCGGATATCCGGCGCATCGCGATCAACATTTGGACGCGGCAGATTTTTCCGCGTGAAAGCATCGACGATCGCGTCTTTCACTTTCATCGCGCCGTACTGACTGTTGCGGATGGTGTCATTCAAACCACTGAAGTGGACAGCGAAGGTCGCGCCAGGATTAAACATCTCTGTCCAGTTGATCGCCTGAACACCGAGATAGAGGTCTAAATCGCTGTAAACCTTACACTCGCCCAGCGGCAACATAATACGCGAGGCCAGGCGGCTCCACATCAGGCTCTGGTAAACAAGCCGTGTGTCGCCCTTGAAATGGACCCCACCCTGAACCACCTGGCATTCAACGGCCCCCAGGTTTTCCAGTTCAGTTTTTAACAGCTCTTCCAGCCCACGGGCCGTACTGGCAAACAGAGAATTCATATCGTCACTTTTACTCTAAGAGCCTACCGCAGTAGGCGTAATTGTTGCAGTCAGTCTGGACATGGACAGCGCGGAGAAACCGGAGCGTACACAAGTACGTGAGGATTTCGAGCACAACCCAGGGCCAAACTGACAAATAAAATAGCCTAATGGGACAGGCGCTAAGAAAATTGTTGCGCATTATAGCTAATAAGCGCGTCATGTCATAAAGTTGAGGGCTTATTTTCATTTGAGGACCGCACCGTGGCGACATTAACCCGGCTTTTTATTCATCCTGTTAAATCGATGCGCGGCATTGGTCTTACACATGCTCTGGCTGATGTCAGTGGTCTGGCCTTCGATCGCATCTTTATGATCACGGAACCTGACGGTACGTTTATTACCGCTCGCCAGTTTCCCCAGATGGTACGGTTTACTCCTTCACCTGTGCATGATGGCTTGCATCTCACCGCACCAGATGGCAGTAGCGCATATGTTCGTTTTGCTGATTTCGCCACACAAGACGCACCAACCGAAGTTTGGGGCACACATTTTACCGCGCGAATTGCGCCAGACGCGATCAACAAATGGCTAAGTGGATTTTTCTCCCGCGAAGTGCAATTACGCTGGGTGGGGCCACAAATGACCCGGCGCGTGAAACGCCACAACACTGTACCTCTGTCATTTGCTGATGGCTATCCTTACCTTCTTGCTAACGAAGCCTCGTTACGTGATCTCCAACAACGTTGTCCGGCCAGTGTAAAAATGGAGCAATTCCGCCCCAATCTGGTGGTTTCCGGCGCGTCAGCCTGGGAAGAAGATCGCTGGAAAGTGATTCGCATTGGTGATGTGGTGTTTGATGTGGTTAAACCTTGTAGCCGCTGTATTTTCACCACCGTCAGCCCAGAAAAAGGGCAAAAACATCCGGCAGGCGAACCATTAAAAACATTGCAATCTTTCCGCACTGCCCAGGATAACGGCGATGTCGATTTTGGTCAGAATTTAATTGCCCGTAATAGCGGCGTGATTCGCGTTGGCGATGAGGTGGAAATTCTGGCAACGGCTCCGGCAAAAATTTACGGCGCAGCTGCCGCTGATGATACCGCCAACATCACGCAACAACCGGACGCAAATGTAGATATTGACTGGCAGGGACAGGCATTTCGTGGAAATAACCAACAGGTGTTGCTGGAGCAATTAGAAAATCAGGGAATTCGTATCCCTTATTCTTGCCGCGCGGGCATTTGTGGAAGTTGCCGTGTTCAGATTTTAGAAGGCGAAGTCTCGCCGCTGAAAAAATCAGCAATGGGCGATGATGGCACCATTCTTTGCTGTAGCTGTGTACCGAAGACTGCACTTAAGTTGGCGCGTTAGACTGCCTGTTCGAGGCTGAAGCTGTCAACATTAACCTGCGGTTTCAGCCTGTCGTTCATGATTTTAATGGCGTCGCCCAACTGCATCGCGCGACCCGCAATAACAACGCAGGGTTGTGCCAGCAGGCATAGTGCGGCATTTTCGCCAGATTCAACGACCAGCAAATTGACCTGCTCGTGAGTATCGCTCAACCAAACGCAGGCCGCATCGCCCGGCATGGGCACCCACATTTCACCATGGGAAACAAAATGCCAGCTTTTCGGCATTTGCGGTTTGAGATAGCGAATTGCTACCAGTGCATTCAGCACCAGTTCGGCTTTTTGTTCTTTAGATAAATTAAAATCGCGGCACTTTTCTTCAAAAGAGAAATAGAGCGCGGCGTCGTCAACGCAAAAGCCTGCGGAAGAAAAGGCATCTGGAGTCAACATCTTGCGCGCAAAACGTGAGCGAAATAGCATACCATTGGCTAAATCGAGCATCATTCGATCGTGCTCTTCATCGTAATACCAACGCCAGTTATCGTCTGGTTTAATTCGCATCTGCCTCTCCCCTACCCTATAAAACCGCAGCAACACAATCCATTGTCGCTTCGCTTAATAACCTCAACAATAAAAGTACAAAATGTCTAAATAAGCAACAGCGATGAATATAAAACAACCAGGGCTGAAAATAAAGCCCTGATTATCTTATAAAGAGGAATTCGAAGAAATAATTAGATATGGGTAACGATTTCTTTAATCAGCGGCGGACCTTTAAAAATAAAACCAGAATAAATTTGCACCAGTGAGGCACCCGCAGCAATCTTTTCACGCGCAGCGATAACCGAGTCGATGCCGCCAACACCGATGATCGGTAAGCGACCGTTTAATTCCAGTGACAAGCGGCGAATAATTTCGGTGCTTTTTAACTGAAGCGGACGACCACTTAAGCCACCGGTTTGATCGCAATTTTTCATTCCCTGAACAAGAGAACGATCGAGTGTGGTATTGGTTGCAATAACGCCATCAATATTATGGCGAACTAAACTATCGGCAACCTGGATCAATTCTTCTTCAGAAAGATCCGGCGCGATCTTCACTGCGATCGGCACATATTTATGGTGCATCGCTTGCAAATCATTTTGCTTATCTTTAATCGCGGTTAAGAGATCATCCAGCGCTTCACCATATTGCAGCGTGCGTAATCCTGGGGTATTCGGCGATGAAATATTGATGGCGATATATCCCGCATAGGCATAGATTTTTTCCATACAAATCAGATAGTCATCTTTGCCCTGCTCCACTGGCGTATCTTTATTTTTGCCGATGTTAATACCCAGGACGCCGTCATAATGGGCCTTTTTTACGTTCTCTACGAGGTTATCAACGCCAAGATTATTAAAGCCCATACGGTTGATCAAACCTTCGGCATCTACCAGACGAAAGAGACGCGGCTTGTCATTACCTGGCTGTGGACGTGGCGTGACGGTACCGATCTCGATCGATCCAAATCCCATCGCGCCTAACGCGTCAATGCACTCCCCGTCTTTATCAAGACCGGCTGCCAGACCAAGCGGATTTTTAAACGTCAGGCCCATGCAGTTAACAGGTTTCGCAGGCACTTTCTGCCGCACCAGTGCTTCAAACGGCGTTCCTGTAATACGGCGTAATTGCTGAAAAGTAAACTCATGAGCGCGCTCTGGATCGAGCTGGAAAAGGGCTTTACGAACGAAGGGGTAGTACATGAACTCTCCTGGATTCCCGGTGTGCAAACCGGGGGCGTATTATGTGCGAGTTCGGACCAAAAGGGAATTGACCTGCGGCAAAAAAAACGCAAACGTTTTCCGAACCTGTTTCAGGGCAGATTTTGCTCCTTCTTTGCACTCAACCCGTCGTAATCATTTATCGCCCGCCAGGCGACATGACACGGTGCGATTGCCTGACACCAGCTTGTCTGACGCTGGCTTTTAGGCGGCACAACTCCCGCATTACTTAACGCTTTACCATTTACGCTCACCTGAATCAGGTTAATGTAGTAAGGCGTTGGGTTAGTGAGTTGTACACCCTGCGAATTCCGTGTCCAGCGTAATTGTTGATAAGCTTCCAGCGGGTCGCCCGGCAAACCTTCGGGTCGCCAGAACAGTTTAAATACCGAGCGCATCGCCACTTTTACGCTCTGATTTTCAACTTTGCCGGATGGCACGCTGGCAATGCTTAACTCAAATAGCGTTTCGCGATCCACAGGCAAGATGTCGCTTTCCGTTCTCAGCAAGCGCAACGTGCCTGTAGTACCGGGCTTCAGGAGAATAAGTGGCGGAGCGGCCAGTAATGGTGCTGGCACTGTCGACGCTTCCCCCCCGGCCCAACGCGTTGGGCGGTTGATTTTACTGTTAATCAGCCAGGATTCCTGACTGGTATTAGTCAGTAAAATAGATATCGATTCTCTGTCTGCCGGAAAGATAAATCGCGTTCCGCCGACCACCACTCCTGCCCGCAATTCACCCGCCACCAGCAGCGATAAAACGGCGAAAATCAAGAGCGCCAATCTGTTCCACGTATTAGTCATAATGAAGTACAAATGTCGCGCTGGCATTCACTTTACCCGACTGCACATCGCTATTGACAGGTCGCAATTGCGCATAAAAAGTTAATGGCACCTTACCGCTATGTAGGCTGTAGTCTTTACTCGCCTGGTTAAGCGGAATCAATATCTTCGCATCATCCAGAATCGCAATTGCCAGCCCGCTGGCTGCATCCGTACCACTTTCAATGGACAGCATTTCGCTCTGCACTCCGTCGGGGGTTCCTGAAAAGGTGACGTCAACCGTGCTGACATCTGTTCCGCAATCCTGCAAATTAATGATGAAAGATTTCTCCGGGCCATAATTCCCATGAAAAAAACGTGTCAGCGAGACATCGCCTAACTGCACATTGATTTGCTTGCTATCCTGTGCCAGCACGCATGTATTACGGCGAAACGATCCGCTAATGTTGACCGTGCCATCATGGGCAAATAGCTCACAGCCCCCCGTTAATCCCAGTAAGAACAGAATCCAGATTATCCGTTTCAACATCACTCCTTCACTGGTAAACCAGATCAAAATAGATAACCGCCGTCGCATTACCGCCCGTTGCTCCCGCCTTTGTGGACTTATAACGAAGTTGATATTTGAGTGTGTTATCCCCGGCTTTTAAGGGCGTAAGAGGCTGGACCTGATTGAGCGGGATTTCTTGCTGACTTTGCGCATCAAGAATTTGCACGGCAATCCCCGTTGCCATACCACCGCTTCCGCCTGTGTCAGTTAGTTTGAGCAGTGTCGGCGCAAGGGTGTCAGCCTCGCCGCTAAAAAGGACGTCCGCGCCAGTAATACCAGCGGCACAACCGGTGATATCGATATTCAAATCAGCAGCAGTGCTTACGGTATTCGCAGCCTGAAAATCACTGATATTAAAATCACCAATATGAATATTTTGTAATGCACTTTTGGTGGCGACATCACAGCCCTGATCGACCACATTCCCATAAATATGCATACTAACTTGTTCAGGCCCAGCCATCCCGACATGGATGTTAAGAATGCTAAAGAACAAGATAACGCACTGAAATATCGTTTTTTTCTTCATACGTTCACGCGTTAATCAAAATTTATTCTCACCGTTGCCGTGGCTTCAAATCGCCCGGTTTCTGGTGGTACACCTGTCGTGCTGACTGGATAGACATTCATTCGCGCGATACTGTCTGCATCATCAGGAATAGAGAGCGGTAATGTTCCACCAGCAGGGGAAATAATGTTGTTCTGGCTATCGGTCACCACCACGCCCACGCCAGGACGTGACGTCTTAATCGCCTAGGGATAGCTGGGGTCTGTAGTTGCCGTCAGACTCAGGTTGACGTTAACTAACCCCGCGTTTCCCGTGTTACACCTGACTGGAATTGCAAGTTCTGCCGTTCTGGCCCCAAGAGGCTTATGCCCTACAACACGAAAGTTAGCCGCAAATACGTCGCCCAGATCGACCTCGATTGTTTCTCCGGCATTGACGGAACATGAGCCAAGTGAATTGATAGTACCAGACAGGTAATACACTAAAACCGGTGTACCTGTAGTCGTGCAGGAATCACCTGCGGGTATGTTGTAGCATTCAAATAATCGCGCCAGCGCCATAGGAGGAATGACGACCGAACCAACGAACGGCTGCAATATTTTCAGGGAAAAGCTACCGCTATTACCGCTAGCCCCCTGGCCACCTAAACGTTGACCGCCGGGATCGCAAATATGCCATCGTGTATCTGCCCCTGTGCCCACGTTTTCGAAAGGAACCGCAGTAGGAGAACTGCCTTTAACCTGCAATAAAACTTTGGCGGCAAGATAGTCATTAATTTTGTACCAGTTGTCGCCTAAATAGACTAACGGTGAATCCGCGGCGAATGCCCATCGGCCACTTCTGACATTGTCTATATCGCAATCACAGGAAACATAATAATCATTCGATTCGTTCCACTGATAAAATTTGTCTTTAACTACTCCAGCCGTATTTTCTTCTTCCTCCAGGGTTTTAACGCCAAAATTGACGCCAATATACGGATTCCCCTGAGTGGTATGACACTGCCCGCTATAAGCAGCAGTTTGAGCGCACCATAGCATTAAGACGGCGGCAAAAAATAGTCGTAGTAATAACACGCATTTTTCTCCAAAGATTATCTGCATATGGCATCCATTCGCGTAATCGCAGAGTTAATTTGTTGTTCGGTAAGCTAGTAACTGATATGACAAATTTGATCGGGAGCTTCGCCCCAGCGTACAGTTATCGCTCCCTGAGCGGGCAAACCGGACATATAGAGCGAGCCATCATCATCAATAATGCCGCTATTAGTCTGTATGCCGTCCAGCGTCGCTATCGCGCCAAAACGCAGCGGTATACCCTGCTTTGATGTTTTCATTAATACCCTTGCTCCCGCATGGGCATTGAACTCCGCCAGAACCAACGCCCCTTTGGTGGGAACCACGTTGACTACTGCATTTTCAAGATCCACGTTACGTTTTAACGATGCCGCATCAAGTGCGATTCGATTTTCCCGATAAGAAGTGGCATAGGGGACAACGGTATATCCGCGCCAGTCAGTTTTCAGCCCGGTGCTGTTCGCCACACGAGTATTCTCTGCGCCTGGTGCTGCAATCAGCACGTTAGTTTCCCCCAGCGATTGCCCCAGGGTAATGCCCTGTGAATGGGCAACTAAACTGCCTGAAAGAGCGTAGTTCAGGGTAATGACTCCAACTTATTGATAGTGTTTTATGTTCAGATAATGCCCGATGACTTTGTCATGCAGCTCCACCGATTTTGAGAACGACAGCGACTTCCGTCCCAGCCGTGCCAGGTGCTGCCTCAGATTCAGGTTATGCCGCTCAATTCGCTGCGTATATCGCTTGCTGATTACGTGCAGCTTTCCCTTCAGGCGGGATTCATACAGTGGCCAGCCATCCGTCATCCATATCACCACGTCAAAGGGTGACAGCAAGCTCATAAGACGCCCCAGCGTCGCCATAGTGCGTTCACCGAATACGTGCGCAACAACCGTCTTCCGGAGCCTGTCATACGCGTAAAACAGCCAGCGCTG
>NZ_MECT01000581.1:0-15173 GCF_001722145.1 Shigella sp. FC1544 | reverse complement strand
GGCTTACTACACCCGCAAAATGAGTCAGGGAAAACGACACAATCAGGCGCTTATCGCCCTGGCGAGACGACGCTGCGACGTTCTGTTCGCCATGATGCGCGACGGGACTTTTTATACCCCGCAGGGGTCATAACATGCTTGACAACTTAATAGGGGCACCTCCCCGCATCCTTGTCCGCTTAACCGTTTCAGTCAGCCTATCCTTGATGAAACCGCGAGCAAAGATAGGTGATTACGTCATGGTTTTACAGAAAATTACAGAAAAAGGAGGCAATATCGGGTAAAGGCATTAGCCCGACGAATACGTCGGGCTACAAGTATTATTGTGCTGCAGGTGTTTTAGCGGGTTGTTGATCCACAGGTTCTAACTGGAAGACCACATCGACCTGATCATCAAACTGAATAGCGGCCTGCTCGTAAGTTTCCTGGGCAGACACCGGCGCGGCATCGGCTTTCATCATCCGCACCATTGGGCTGGGCTGATAGTTGGAAACATGGTAGCGCACGCTATATACCGGCCCCAGTTTACGATGAAAGCCGTTCGCCAGTTCCTGCGCCTGATGAATCGCGTTATCAATCGCTGCCTTACGCGCTTTGTCTTTATAGGCATCCGGCTGCGCCACGCCCAGCGACACTGAACGAATTTCGTTAAGACCCGCCTTCAGCGCGCCATCCAGCAAGGAATTCAGTTTGTCTAACTGACGGAGCGTGACTTCCACCGTTCTCACAGCGCGGTAGCCTTTCAGGATACTTTTACCATCCTGATAATCATAATCTGGCTGGGTGCGTAAATTCGCTGAGCTGATATCTTTTTTCGCGATCTGATTGAGTTCAAGGAAGGAAATGTATTGTGCGACGCGCTCATCTGCCTGTTTCTTGGCTGTAGCGGCATCCTTCGCGGCCACGTTAACTTCAATCGCAAGAGTGGCAATGTCTGGCACCGCATCCACACTTGCCGTACCGGAGGTGACAATATGCGGTCCATCCGGCAATTCGTTAGCCTGCGCTGCCATCCCGCTAATACCCATTAATGCCGCTAGGGCGATAACTTTGAACTTCACGTTAGTCTCTCCGTGTTAATTGACTTGCCCAAAATTCAGGACCTCTGGAGGCAAGCTTAGCGCCTCTGTTTTATTTTTCCATCAGATAGCGCCTAACTGAACAAGGCTTGTGCATGAGCAATACCGTCTCTCGCCAGCTGCAAGGCTATAAACCACATGACACATCCCACTACCAGATTGATAATGCGCTGTGATTTTGCCGTGCGCAGGCGCGGTGCCAGCCAGGCTGCGAGAATAGCCAGACCAAAGAACCACAGGAAAGAGGCGCTAATTGTCCCGAGCGCAAACCAACGTTTTGGTTCGACGTCAAGCTGCCCGCCAAGGCTGCCCAGTACAACAAAAGTATCCAGGTAAACATGCGGATTCAGCCAGGTCACTGCCAACATGGTGGCGATAATTTTCCATCTGCCTTGCTTCAGGACTTCGGCACTAGCTAACTCAATATTACTACTCATCGCTGTTTTAAAAGCGCCAAAACCATACCAGAGCAAGAAGACTACGCCGCCCCAGGTGACCAGCGCCAGCAACCACGGCGACTGCATCAATAACGCGCTACCACCAAAAATCCCCGCGCAAATCAGGACCAAATCGCTGATAGCGCAAAGTAAGGCAATCATAATGTGGTACTGACGACGAATGCCCTGATTCATCACAAAAGCATTTTGTGGGCCGAGCGGCAGAATCATAGCTGCCCCAAGAGCAAGACCTTGAAAGTAATAAGAAAACACGTTGGATATTCCGAATTAAGTATCTGATGCAGAGACTATATCGCGGGATTGTTATTAGCGGAAATTGATAATATTAATTGGCAATCAGAATAACTAATAAGAGAGAGGCCAGAGAGTATTATCTGGCCTCAGCGTTGATTACGCAGCTTTGTCTTCTTTCACCCGCTTAAAGTTCACATCCATTTGCGGGTACGGGAAGCTGATACCGGCGGCATCAAATTCACGTTTAATACGCTCCAGCACATCCCAGTACACGTTTTGCAGATCGCCGCTGTTGCTCCAGACGCGGACCACGAAATTAATCGACGATGCACCAAGTTCGTTCAGGCGCACAGTCATTTCGCGATCTTTCAAAATGCGATCTTCAGACTGGATAATATTGGTCAGGATCTGCTTAACCTGATCGATATCGGAATCATACGCCACGCCAATAATAAATTCGTTACGGCGAACTGGCTCGCGGGAGAAGTTAATAATATTTCCGGCAATAATTTTACCGTTCGGAATAACGATAATTTTACCGTCTGCAGTACGCATGGTGGTGGAGAAAATCTGCACACTCAGCACAGTACCGGCTACGCCGCCGAGGTCAACATATTCTCCGGCACGGAACGGTCGGAACATGACAAGTAACACGCCAGCGGCCAGGTTAGAAAGTGACCCCTGCAAAGCCAGACCAACAGCTAAGCCTGCGGCACCGAGTACAGCAATGACTGACGCTGTTTGTACACCCACGCGTCCCAGGGCAGCGATTAGCGTAAAGGCGATAATACCGTAACGGACTAATGCAGAAAGAAAATCAGCAACAGTGGCATCGATTTTACGGGAGATCATCAGGCGATTCACCGCGTTGGAAATCATCCGCGCGATAATCAAACCAACGATGATGATCGCGAGTGCCGCCACGATGTTTACTGCATAACTTAGCAGCAGCGCCTGGTTAGCTACCAGCCAGCTTCCCGCGCCGTTTATGCTATCGACAACATTCAAATCTTCCATTCAATATTCCTTTTCAACTGACTCAAAATGGAGAAATACACTCCGCCGCCTTATGACGGGCAGTCTGACAAGGGTAAACAATAAAGCATAATTTTGCCAAATAGATCACAGATTTCTCATCTGAATCACCTTGCTTTTGGCGAAAAAATCCCCGCAGAGCGGGGCTCAGACAGATATCAATGTGCGCTTTGTCATGCCGGATGCGGCGTGAACGCCTTATCCGGCCTACAAAAACCTGCAAATTCAATATATTGCAGGATACGTGTAGGCCTGATAAGCGTAGCGCATCAGGCAATTTTGCTTTTGGCGAAAAAAAGACCCGCAGAGCGGGCCTTGAGATAAGCAGAAAGGAATATCTTACAGAACGTCGATCGCGTTCAGTTCCTGGAATGCTTTTTCCAGACGAGCGATCATCGAAGTCTGACCGGCACGCAGCCATACGCGCGGATCGTAGTATTTCTTGTTCGGCTGATCTTCGCCTTTCGGGTTACCCAGCTGACCCTGCAGATAAGCTTCGTTCGCTTTGTAGTAGTTCAGAACGCCTTCCCAGGTTGCCCATTGGGTATCGGTATCGATGTTCATTTTCACTACGCCGTAGCTTACGGAGTCTTTGATTTCCTGAGCAGTAGAACCGGAACCACCGTGGAATACGAAGCTCAGGCTGTTGTGCGGCAGGTTGTGTTTCTTAGAAACATATTCCTGAGAATCACGCAGGATGGTCGGAGTCAGAACCACGTTACCCGGCTTGTAAACACCGTGTACGTTACCGAAGGACGCAGCGATGGTGAAACGCGGGCTGATTTTGCTCAGCTCGGTGTATGCGTAATCAACGTCTTCCGGCTGGGTGTACAGTGCAGAAGCGTCCATGTGGCTGTTGTCCACGCCGTCTTCTTCACCACCGGTGCAACCCAGTTCGATTTCCAGAGTCATGCCGATTTTGGACATACGCTCCAGGTATTTAGAGCAGATTTCGATGTTCTCTTGCAGAGATTCTTCAGACAGGTCGATCATGTGAGAAGAGAACAGCGGCTTACCGGTAGCTGCGAAGTGTTTTTCACCCGCGTCCAGCAGACCGTCGATCCACGGCAGCAGTTTCTTCGCGCAGTGGTCAGTGTGCAGGATAACCGGAACACCATAATGTTCAGCCATCTGGTGAACGTGATGCGCACCAGAGATCGCGCCCAGGATAGCAGCACCCTGCGGAACGTCAGATTTCACGCCTTTACCAGCGATAAAGGAAGCACCACCGTTGGAGAACTGAACGATAACCGGCGCTTTAACTTTAGCAGCAGTTTCCAGTACGGCGTTGATGGAGTCAGTACCGACGCAGTTTACTGCTGGCAGTGCGAAGTTGTTTTCTTTTGCTACCTGGAAAACTTTCTGTACGTCATCACCAGTGATTACGCCAGGTTTTACGAAATCAAAAATCTTAGACATGTCTCTTGTCCTGTATCGTCGGGCCTTATACTCATCATACTTCAAGTTGCATGTGCTGCGTCTGCGTTCGCTCACCCCAGTCACTTACTTATGTAAGCTCCTGGGGATTCACTCTCTTGTCGCCTTCCTGCAACTCGAATTATTTAGAGTATGAAAAAATGCGTGCTCTAAAAGCGCGCTGAAACAAGGGCAGGTTTCCCTGCCCTGTGATTTTTTACTTCTTAGCGCGCTCTTCGAGCATCGCTACTGCAGGCAGTACTTTACCTTCCACGAATTCGAGGAATGCGCCGCCGCCAGTGGAGATGTAGGAGATTTTGTCAGCAATGCCGAACAGGTCGATTGCTGCCAGAGTGTCGCCGCCGCCAGCGATGGAGAACGCTTCGCTGTCTGCGATAGCGTTAGCCACGATTTCAGTACCTTTGCGGAAGTTCGGGAATTCGAACACGCCAACCGGACCGTTCCACAGAATGGTTTTCGCATTCTTCAGGATTTCAGCCAGTTCCTGAGCGGAAGCATCACCGATATCCAGGATCTGCTCGTCAGCTTTCACATCGTTAACAGATTTCAGGGTAGCCGGTGCAGTTTCAGAGAACTCGGTTGCTACGCGAACATCAGACGGAACCGGGATGTTGCAGGTGGTCAGCAGACGTTTAGCTTCGTCAACCAGGTCAGCTTCGTACAGGGATTTACCCACATCGTGGCCTTGTGCCGCGATAAAGGTGTTAGCGATACCACCACCAACAATCAGCTGGTCAGCGATTTTAGACAGGGAGTCCAAAACGGTCAGTTTGGTAGATACTTTAGAACCACCAACGATAGCCACCATCGGGCGAGCAGGTTCTTTCAGTGCTTTACCCAGCGCGTCCAGTTCAGCTGCCAGCAGCGGGCCTGCGCACGCAACGTCAGCGAATTTACCGATACCGTGAGTAGAAGCCTGCGCGCGGTGAGCAGTACCGAATGCGTCCATTACGAACACGTCACACAGTGCAGCGTATTTTTTGGACAGGGTTTCGTCGTCTTTCTTCTCGCCTTTGTTGAAGCGAACGTTTTCCAGAACAACCAGTTCACCTTCAGCAACGTCAACGCCGTCGAGGTAATCTTTAACCAGACGAACCGGGTTAGACAGTTTGTCTTTCAGGTAGTTAACAACCGGCAGCAGAGAGAATTCTTCGTTGTACTCGCCTTCGGTAGGACGACCCAGGTGGGAAGTTACCATCACTTTTGCGCCTTGTTTCAGGGCCAGTTCGATGGTCGGCAGAGAAGCACGGATACGCGCGTCGCTGGTTACTTTCCCGTCTTTTACTGGTACGTTCAGATCCGCACGGATAAATACACGTTTCCCAGCAAGATCCAGATCGGTCATCTTAATTACAGACATGGTGAATCCTCTCGTTGATTCTAAAAGTTTTGCAGACGCTGCTTGCGTCTTACCTGAAAGCAACAGTAGCCATAGCTAACGTCGTGTCGAGCATTCGGTTAGCAAAGCCCCATTCGTTATCGCACCAGACCAACGTTTTGATCAGGTGTGCGCCACTGACCCGGGTTTGGGTGCCATCGACAATGGCACTGTGCGGATCGTGGTTAAAATCTACAGAGACCAACGGCAATTCCGTATAGTCAACTATACCATGAAATGCACCTTGTGCTGCTTTTTGCAGCAACAGGTTGACTTCATTGGCTTTTACAGGTTTCTTCACCGTCACGCTTAAATCGATTGCCGTCACATTTATGGTTGGCACACGTACCGCAATCGCTTCAAAGCGATCGTTAAATTGCGGAAAAAATCGTGTGATACCGGCGGCCAGTTTAGTATCGACCGGAATGATCGACTGGCTGGCTGCCCGGGTGCGACGCAGGTCAGGATGGTATGCATCAATAACCTGTTGATCGTGCATGGCGGAGTGAATTGTGGTCACAGTGCCGGACTCAATACCGTACGCATCATCTAACAATTTGATGACGGGAATTATGCAATTCGTGGTACAGGAAGCGTTAGAAACGATGCGGTGTTCCGCACGAAGTTGATCCTGATTGACGCCGTAAACAACGGTCGCGTCGAGATCGTTACTGCCAGGATGTGAAAAGAGCACTTTTTTGGCCCCGGCGGCAATATGCGCTTCGCCATGCTCGCGGGAGCCATATACGCCGGTGCAGTCGAGGACTACATCAACGCCAAGTTCACGCCAGGGGAGCGATTGCAGTGAACGTTCATGCAATACGCGGATGGCGTCATCACCAACAAAAAGTTGATCGCGTTCCTGTCGTACTTCCCATGCAAAACGGCCATGGCTGGTGTCATATTTCAACAAATGCGCCATGCCCGCAGCATCCGCCAGTTCGTTGATTGCCACCACGGTAATTTCCGCCCGGCGTCCGGATTCATACAAAGCACGAACCACATTACGCCCGATGCGACCGAAGCCATTTATCGCTACGCGTACGGTCATAGATCTCCTGCAAGGTTTTCCCTGAGCAAATTTGCCAGACAGAGTAATCCAGCAAATCGTCCGGGGAAACCTTACCTGTCGCAAACTGCGACTGATTGGTTAATTGTCGAACATTTAATCGACTGAAACGCTTCAGCTAGGATAAGCGAAACGTGGAATAAAAGGAATGATTGTCCAGTCAAAGAAAGCAATTATCTGACTTACGTCACGTTTTCAGCCCCGCCCCTGTGGAATTTATTCCACTTTGCAGAATCACGAATAAGCGTAGCAAAATCTTTTCGTTGTGCCGTCACAAACCCTGACTTATATCAGAATATGACTGATGCAGCGTCGATATTATCCGCAATACGTCCGAGTTTCGGAGTACTCCAATGATGACATTGCCCTACCCATATTCTTCCTCCGCACGCTTTTACGCACTGCGCCTCCTCCCCGGGCAGGAAGTTTTTTCCCAGCTACACGCTTTTGCACAGCAGCATCAACTTCATGCCGCCTGGATTGCAGGCTGTACCGGTAGCCTGACTGACGTCGCCTTGCGCTATGCCAGGCAAGAAGGCACCACGCTCCTGAACGGTAAATTCGAAGTGATCTCACTAAACGGCACGCTGGAACAGAGTGGTGAGCATCTTCATCTCTGCGTTTCCGATCCACACGGCACGATGCTTGGCGGTCATATGATGCCCGGCTGTACCGTGCGGACCACGCTTGAACTGGTGATCGGTAGCCTTGAGGAACTGGCGTTTAGCCGCCAACCTTGCGCGCTTTCTGGTTACGACGAGTTGCATATTTCCCCCGTTAAATAACTACTTTCAAAGAGGTTTTCTTATGGCGCGTAGCCACTTTTCCAGTCAGGCACTGGTGTTGATCGTTATATCTATCGCCATCAATATGATCGGCGGGCAACTGGCCAGCATGGTCAAATTACCTATATTTCTCGACTCCATCGGCACACTTATTAGCGCGGTACTGCTTGGTCCGGTGATCGGAATGCTGACCGGCTTACTGACCAATTTACTCTGGGGATTGCTGACCGACCCGATCGCCGCCGCATTTGCACCCGTCGCGATGGTCATCGGCCTGGTCGCCGGTTGGCTGGCGCGAGCGGGTTGGTTTCGCACCCTGCCAAAAGTCGTTGTCAGCGGCGTGATTATTACGCTTGCGGTAACGGTCGTCGCTGTACCGCTGCGTACTGCGCTGTTCGGCGGTGTCACCGGTAGCGGAGCCGATTTGTTCGTTGCCTGGATGCACTCGATGGGGCAAAACCTGGTGGAGTCGGTGGCGATTACGGTGATAGGCGCGAACCTGGTCGATAAAATTCTTACAGCGGTGATTGTCTGGCTTTTACTGCGCCAGCTGCCGATTCGCACCACGCGCCATTTTCCGGCAATGGCTGCCGTGCGCTAAATGCATCCATTTACCTCATTAACACTGTGGGCATTGGCGGCCTGCACCACGCTTATCCTGCCCGCGCAGACCATTTTGCCGATCTATAGCGCGGCGACCTTTTTCTGCCTTATTGCGCTAAAGGCCACGCGGCGGCGGGCAAAATATGTCGTCTGGCTGATGTTCTCGCTGGGAGCCGGGCTGTGGCTGGTACACGGTGGCTGGCTACCAGAATGGCTAAGCGGCACGCCACGCTCGCCAGAACGGTGGTCGCATGCTATTACGCTCTGGTTGCGGATTCTGGCGATTGTTTCAACCTCACAGTTGTGGATGCAGTACGTCCCCGTGCAATGTTTTATTCGCGCTCTGTTTGCTTCTCGCCTGCCGCCAGGCGTCGCTTATCTGTTTGCCGGGCCGTTATTGGTCGTTGAGCAGTTAAAACGGCAATTAGCGATTATTCATGAAGCGCAGCGTGCCCGCGGCGTGCCGCTGGATGAGGGCTGGTATCAGCGTTTACGTGCGATGCCCGCGTTAATTATTCCGCTAACACACAATGCGCTTAACGATCTGGCTGTCCGTGGTGCGGCGCTGGATATGCGGGCATTTCGGATCCACAACCGACGAACAACGTTGTGGGCACCAGCCGATAGCACCCTACAACGCGTAGCGCGTTACACCATGATCTTGCTGATGCTGACAGAATTCGGAGCGTGGATATGGTTACGTTAGAACAGTTCCGTTATTGCCCGACACACTCAACGCATCCTCCGTTCTGTTATGACTTTCACTATGTCAAACCGGGGATGGTCGCCATCTTTGGTGACAACGGCAGTGGCAAAAGTACGCTGGCACAGCTGATGGCGGGCTGGTATCCGGACTTTCTGCCAGGAGAGATAACAGGCACGGGGACGCTCCTCGGTACGCCCATTGGGCATCTCCCGCTTAATGAACAATCCGCCACCATCCAGCTCGTCCAGCAATCGCCCTATTTGCAGCTCTCCGGCTGTACCTTTAGCGTGGAAGAAGAAGTTGCCTTTGGGCCAGAAAATCTGTGTCTTGCTGAAGCAGAGATTATGGCGCGGATTGATGCCGCCCTGACTCTGACCGAGTGCCAGCCGTTGCGCCATCGTCACCCGGCAACACTCTCCGGTGGAGAGACACAGCGCGTGGTCATCGCCTGCGCCATCGCGATGCAGCCAAAGCTCTTAATTCTTGATGAAGCCTTTAGCCGCCTGACGCCGCAGGCCAGCGAAATGCTGTTGCAGCGCTTACAACACTGGGCGTTTGAACGTGGTTTGCTGATTATTCTTTTTGAACGTCATTGCACACCTTTCCTGAACTACTGCCAGCAAGCGTGGCAATTGCAAAACGGAGCGCTCCAGCCACTATGTTAACGTTAAATCAGATATCTTATCGCTGGCCTGGCGCGGCAACGGATTGTCTTTGCGACATTTCTCTGCAACTCAAACAAGGTGAATGGTTGGCGCTGACCGGTGACAATGGCGCAGGGAAATCGACGCTGTTACGAGTAATGGCAGGTCTTCTTACGCCCACAGCCGGTACGGTTATGCTGCAACAACAGGCGATGAAAAACCTGAAAAACCGCCAGCGCGCGGCAAAGGTTGGCGTACTGTTTCAGGAAGCGGAAAACCAACTTTTTCACAGCACCGTCGCTGACGAGATCGCATTTGGTTTGAAACTGCAAAAATGCCCGGCGGATGAAATCACTCAACGTACCCATGCTGCCCTGCAATGTTGTCAGTTAGCAGACACTGCCAACTCGCACCCGTTGGATCTGCATAGTGCGCAGCGACGGATGGTCGCCGTCGCCTGCCTGGAAGCACTCTCTCCGCCACTATTACTGCTGGACGAGCCGAGTCGGGATTTTGACGAAAATTGGTTGAGCGTGTTTGAAAGCTGGCTGGAGAAGTGCCGCCAGCGAGGCACGAGCGTGGTAGCAATCAGTCATGACGCCGCATTTACCCGGCGTCATTTCTCTCGTGTGGTGCGACTGGAAGATGGTGTAATCAGGAACGTTAATCCACCAGACGATATTCACCCGTAGCGGTCATCATTAAGGTCAAATTTGCAGGCAGACTCTCTTCCAGCACCCGGCGAACATTCGGCCCGTCGGTACGGTCATAAAAGGCTTCTGCATCTGCCAGCGATACCCCTCCCGCCAGCTTGCGCCCCACCAGATGCTCCCGCAACGCAGTAGCTGGCGCGTTGATAAAGATCGAGAAATCACAAAATTGCGCAAGCTGGCACCACTTCTCGTCGTCCAGCAACAACCAGTTTCCTTCGACGATGACGAGTGGTGCGGTAACGTGCAACGCATCTTCAACAGGATCATGCTTTTGTCGATCGTACTGCGGCCACGTACAATCCCCTTCCACCACCTGGCGCAGATTTTCCGCCAGTTTCGCAACGTCAAATGTCTCTGGTGCGCCTTTGAAGGGGCGCAATTGATGCGCGTCCAGCCAGCTATTGTAATGGTGAAAACCATCCATCGGGAGCGTCTGAATAGCGGGCAGCTCCGGGTCTTGTTGCGCGAGATATTCCCAGAAGGTGGTTAGGGTAGATTTACCCGTCCCCGGCGGAGCGCAAAGAAAAACCACCGTACGCCGCTGCGGATTTACCGTCTGTAAGGCCGCCAGCATACGCAGCAACGGTTTATGTACATTTTCAATCTCTTCGTTCTGGTACTGTGCCTGTATCTTCAGCCCATTCACCGTTAATTCAATTTTCACGGCGTTAATTCCTTTAAGATTGTCGTTACTGCCAGCGTCAGCGCCGTTTTGACCATCCCGCTAAAACGCGCCTCTGACCAGACGGCGAAATCGGCGAACTTCATCGCTTTCAACGCGTCATAGAGCATCGCATTGCGGGTTATGCTATTGACGTTGCTGATAAAATCCCAGGTCATGTCATCGGCAAATCCGGGCGTTTCATCCTGTTCGTTCAGGTAATGCCAGAACTGGGAAAAATGCGTGATATCGGCGTACAGCCATTTATCCATTTTCCCCAGCGCATAAATCAAACGCAGCGCAACATCAATATCGTCAAGCGGGCCGCTTTGGGCGAGTAACGGCTTCACTGCATATTCCACGATCTCTTCATCGTTATCGACAAACAGCGACGGCAGAAACTGGCGTATCCCCTGGAGCAAAATAGAATGCGCAGTTTTCATAAATGAAAATAAATTGTCCTGTGCATCCAGTTGCTCAAGCACATCATCTTCTGTCAGCTTCGCCATTGGTCTTCCGATAGATCACCATCAATGCAGGGAGTCTATTATATTACACGTTTGGTCCGCGCCGCCGATCAGTAATGTCTGCGTCCGCACCCCATTCGCCGTCTGTTGGATACCGTTCACCAACTCGCCGCCCGTCACGCCCGTAGCGCTAAAGAGGATATCGTTCCCCCTCACCAGTTCATCGAGCGAGTACACACGGTTAACGTCAACGCCCATTGCCTTGCAACGCTTGCTCTCCTGCTCTGCAATCTGCCGATTTTCCGTGTAATCCCCTTTAGCCTGACAAAAGTCAATCAGCTCGGCCTGCATATCCCCGCCTAATGCTTTAACGGCACAGGCAGAAATCACGCCTTCTGGCGCACCGCCGATGGTGTACATCACATCGTAAGGATTATCCTGCCAGCAGGTCAGCACGCTGGCGGCGACATCGCCATCCGGCAGGGCAAAAACCTTCACGCCCAGCTGTGTTGCTTCCTCAATCGCGGCACTCAGGCGCGGTTTATCCAGCGTAACCATGCGCAGCTTGTCCAGCGGTTTACCTAACGCCCGCGCCACGTTACGCAAGTTGTCCGCCAGAGGCAAAGACAGATCAATCACCCCGGCAGCCAGTCGATTAACAACCAGCTTTTTCATATACATATCGGGCGCATGTAACAGGCTATCCCGAGGGGCGAAAGCCATGACCGCCAGCGCATTGCTCTGCCCCATCGCCACCATCCGCGTGCCTTCAATGGGATCAACCGCGATATCGACTTCTGGCCCATCGCCTTTGCCCACCTCTTCGCCAATCCACAGCATCGGCGCATGGTCAATTTCTCCTTCGCCGATAACCACTCGTCCACGAAAAGCGACGTCGTTTAATGCCTGGCGCATCGCGGTGACCGCCAGGCCATCAATTTTATTTTTGTCGCCACATCCGGTTTGCGGCCAGGCAGCCAACGCTGCCTGTTCCGTAACGCGAAATAATGGCCACGCCAGGGACATCATTGCGCGGCCTCCCCGATATCAATGCCAAATTGTGCCAGCAGATATTTCTCGGCCTGTTCATTCCAGATGCCGTGCGTTTCCTCAACCAGCCGCGCCAACTCTTTAAATAGCGGATCGGTTTTGCCTTTTTCGGCAAAATCGGCAATGGCAGTGAGCGGCATGGTCACGCCGTTATAAATGAGTTTTTTACCGCCAGGGATATCCGGCAGATTGAGCACGGTATCTGGCACCGCATCCAGCCCACCGATATGCGTGACCATAAAGGACGGCTGCAACTGCCCCGTGGCGCTTAACGCAATCGCCTCTTTCATGTCGTCCGTTGAACCGCCGGATGTACCGACTACGTGCGTGCTGTTGTAATGGACGTTGTAGAAATTAAACGGCACTTTGAAGTTTTTATCCGTCGGCCCGGCAAAGAAGTTCAGACAGCCATCTTCCGCCAGTAATTCGTCAGCCATCTCAACGACAGCAGGCACCGCCGCATAAACAAAAATGTCATCGAACCCGACATCTCCTGTCAGCGCCCGCAGCGTCTGGACCGGATCGCTCATCCCTTTGGTATTCACATACACCAGCTCAATGCCTTTACTGGCCGCCAGATCCACCGGCAGCAGCTTCTGCACCTGCGCCAGGCGTTTGTCGTCGATATCGACCACCACCACCCGTGACGGTTGTATGCCACCGTTAATGGCGTAATCGATAGCGCCAATGCCCATCGGACCCGCACACGCCAGCAGTGCAATATTGCCGCCAGGTTTGACGCCCATGCGATGCTCATAAACATATTGCGTGGTGTGATAATTGGCATGATAAGCACCAATAATGCAGCACATAGGCTCTACCAGCGACGCCGCAGCAAAATAAGAGCCGTGATACGGTAATACGCAGCCCAAATTAATGGCGATTTCGGGAATAATCATATAGGTGGCGTTACCGCCAAAATATTCGTAGCTGTAGCCTGCTGAATATCCGCTTGGTAACCCCATCGCCGGTTGCAATACAAAACGCTGGCCTTTTTTATATTTGCCAGTGAGATTTTTACCCACTTCGACAATAACCCCGGCACATTCATGCCCGGTAATGACCGGATGATTTTCTAAATCGTCGGGTACGCGTTTATGTTCACTACCGAGTAACGCCGCTTTCCAGGTCGATAAACAGACGCTGTCAGAAATTACACTCACTAACAGTTCATTATCGGTAATTTCTGGCAGTTCAAATTCGCGCAGACGGACATCCCGCTTGCCATAAATAGCAGCAACTTTGGTTTTCATTTTTACCTCTGTAATCAGTGTTTATGTTCGGCGGTTAATTGATTAAATAAAGTGTCGAGTTTTGGATCGCCAATATAGTTATTAATCAATATCAGCGGTTTATCCGTCACACGTTTCACGCGCCCTTCCAGACTGGCGTGAGTGACGACGATATCGGCATCCGCAGGCACGTTTTCTATCGCGTAATGTTTTACTTCTATTGCCAGCCCCGCTTTTTCCAGGCGTTTACGGAAGGTGGTCGCGCCCATCGCACTGGAGCCCATCCCCGCATCGCAAACAAAGGCGATACGCTTAACCCTGCTTAACGAGAATGCACCCTCTTGTTTCATCGCCTTAACCGCATTGGCTGACTGAGCAAATTCATCTTCGCTCTCCGTTTCCACCGTTTTTTCCATCTTCAGTATCAGCGAAGTAATAGCAAAGGACACCAGGGTACCTACCGTAACACCGGCAATTGTCGCCAGGAACGAGCCTTTCGGCGTCAGTGCCAGGTAAGCAAAGATAGACCCCGGACTTGGGCCAGCCACCAGACCACCGTCCAGTAAGTTAAACATCCAGGTACCAGACATACCGCCCGCAATCATGGCAATAATAGTCAGCGGCTTCATCAGCACATATGGGAAATACAGTTCGTGGATCCCACCGAGGAAGTGAATAATCATCGCCCCGGGCGCAGAACGTTTACTCATCCCTTTACCAAACAAGGTAAACGCCAGCAGCAGCCCCAGGCCCGGACCTGGGTTAGAGGCCACCATAAAGAAGATGGATTTACCGTTAACCGAAGCCTGTTGCATTCCCAGCGGATAATAGACGCCCTGATCGATCGCATTATTAAGGAAAAGCACTTTCGCCGGTTCATTGATGACTGACAGCAGAGGCAGATAACCCGCATGTACCAGCGCCTCGATACACTCTTTGACGAAAGTATTGGCAATTAACACCGCCGGGCCGATCACTTCAAAACCCAGCAGACAAAGGAGCATCCCCGCGATACCTAATGAGAAGTTATTGATAACCATCTCAAAACCGGCAGGTATGCGTTTTTCCAGTGCCTTATCGACATATTTTATGACCAACCCACCGAGCGGCCCCATGATCATTGAGCCAAGGAACATCGGGATCTCTGCGCCAACGATCACACCAATAGTACCTATTCCGCCCATGACCGCCCCGCGTTTACCGCCGACCAGATGACCACCTGTAGAACCAATCATCACGGGCAATAAATAGGTAATCATCGGGCCGACAATTTTGGCGAAATGTTCGTTAGGCAGCCAACCGGTGGGGGTAATGACTCCAACTTACTGATAGTGTTTTATGTTCAGATAATGCCCGATGACCTTGTCATGCAGCTCCACCGATTTTGAGAACGACAGTGACTTCCGTCCCAGCCTTGCCAGATGTTGTCTCAGATTCAGATTATGTCGCTCAATGCGCTGAGTGTAACGCTTGCTGATAACGTGCAGCTTTCCCTTCAGGCGTGATTCATACAGCGGCCAGCCATCCGTCATCCATACCACGACCTCAAAGGCCGACAGCAGGCTCAGAAGACGCTCCAGTGTGGCCAGAGTGCGTTCACCGAAGACGTGCGCCACAACCGT
>NZ_MECT01000580.1:0-15173 GCF_001722145.1 Shigella sp. FC1544 | reverse complement strand
CTTTAATCTGCTTCATGGCGGCAGCAAGTTCAGAGGCAGGAACAACCTGTTCTCCGGCGGCCACAGCAGTAAGACTTCCTTCCTGGTATTGCTTACGCCAGAGAAATAACTGGCTGGCTGCTACACCATGTTGCCGGGCAACGAGGGAGACCGTCATCCCCGGTTCAAAGCTCTGCTGAACAATTGCGATCTTTTCCTGTGTGGTACGCCGTCTGCGTTTCTCCGGCCCTAAGACATCAATCATCTGTACTCCAATGACTAGTCTAAAAACTAGTATTAAGACTATCACTTATTTAAGTGATACTGGTTGTCTGGAGATTCAGGGGGCCAGTCTACGTACTCTGTCAGGAAAATTGACGCAGTGGAGTAGCAAAAATGCAAGCGCGAGTGAAGTGGGTCGAAGGGTTAACTTTTCTGGGCGAATCCGCCTCTGGTCATCAGATTTTAATGGACGGCAACTCAGGCGATAAAGCACCAAGTCCGATGGAAATGGTGTTGATGGCGGCGGGGGGTTGCAGTGCCATCGATGTGGTTTCGATCCTGCAAAAAGGGCGTCAGGATGTGGTCGATTGTGAAGTAAAATTGACCTCTGAACGCCGCGAAGAGGCACCACGCCTGTTTACGCACATTAATCTGCATTTTATCGTCACCGGTCGCGACCTGAAAGACGCAGCGGTTGCGCGTGCGGTTGATCTCTCTGCCGAGAAATATTGTTCAGTGGCGTTGATGCTGGAAAAAGCGGTGAATATTACTCACTCGTATGAAGTGGTTGCCGCGTGATTTAACTATCCCGTTGTGAAGCCGGATAGTATTTTATCCGGCGTAATAGCAGAGTTACTCGATTTTCTTTCCTTCCATCAATCGTTGCACCAGCGGCAGCATAATTAATTCCATTGCCAGACCCATTTTGCCGCCCGGTACCACTAACGTATTGATGTGGGAAATGAATGAGCCTTGCAACATCGCCAGCAGCCAGGGGAAATCGATCCCTTCCAGATTACGAAAATGGATCACCACAAAGCTTTCATCCAGCGACGGGATACCTTTTGCCGCGAACGGGTTTGAAGTGTCGACGGTGGGAACGCGCTGGAAGTTAAGATGGGTGCGGGAAAACTGCGGTGTGATGTAGTTGATATAGTCTTCCATTGAACGCACTACTGAGTCCATCACTGCTTCTCGTGAGTGCCCGCGCTCGCTGGTGTCGCGGATCAGTTTTTGAATCCACTCAAGGTTAACGATAGGCACTACGCCGACCAGTAAGTCCACATGCTGCGCAACGTTATGCTGTGGCGTGACTACGCCGCCGTGTAAACCTTCATAAAACAGTACATCAGTGGGTTCTGGTAAAGGTTGCCAGGGGGTGAATGTTCCCGGTACCTGATTCCACGGTACGGCTTCGTCGTAGGTATGCAGATATTTGCGAGATTTCCCTTTGCCGCTCTGACCGTATTCAATGAAGGTTTGTTCCAGCAGGCCGAAGTCGTTCGCTTCGGGGCCGAAGTAGCTGATATGCCGCCCGGCGTCGCGCGCTTTGCGGATCGCCATGTCCATTTCCGGGCGGGTGTAACGGTGAAAACTGTCGCCTTCCACCTCAGCTGCATGCAGATTTAACTGCGCGAATATTTTACGAAACGCGAGGCTGGTGGTGGTGGTCCCCGCGCCGCTGGATCCTGTTACCGCAATGACCGGATGTTTGGCAGACATAGTAACTCCATGACTTAGCTATCATTATTATCTCGTCCGCCGACGGTTGCAGGTTATTCGCGAAACTGACTGCGCGGAATAATATTGACCGTTTCGTGCAGCTCCGACCATACCAGCACCGCTTCTCCGCACTGTAGCTGGCGTTTGACGTCGGCGACTTTCTGTTCAAGTGTACGCTCATGTTCACCATAATCGGTGCCTTCACGTAACACAAAGCTTTCAATTAAATTTTCCAGCGTTTCGGGGGAGAGGTCTTGCCACGGAATCAACATGATTTCGCCTCCAGATACGTTGTTAACCAGTCAGGAATGCGTGACTCCAGCCACATTTGCGGATGAAGTAATGTACCGCCAATAAAGCCAACATGACCGCCATGTTCAGTCAGTTGATACTCCACCTGCGAGGGGAGACTTTCCGGTTTCGGGATCACCTGATGATCCATAAACGGATCGTCTTTGGCGTGAATAATCAGCGTCGGTTTGGCGATCCGGTTCAGCATCGGCATGGCGCTACACTGACGATAATAGTCGATAGCGTCGGCGTAGCCGTGAATTCTGGCGGTGATTAGATCGTCAAATTCACGGATGCGACGTACCGATTTTAACTGCGCGAGATTAATCGGCAGCGTTCCGGGGTAGGCTGCCAGCTTGCGCGCGGCATTGGCTTTTAACAGGTTCAGCAAGTAACGCTGATAAACGCGGGAAAAGCCCTTTTCCATATGATAGCTACAGGCTTCCAGCATAAACGGCGCAGAGACAATCACCGCCGCATCAACCGGGAGATCATTGCCTTCCTTTGCCAGCAAACAGGCCAGCATATTACCGCCGAGCGAATAGCCGACGGCAGCCGTTGGCGCATGACCAAATTCGCGTTGCAGCCAGCGTAAAAACCAACTGGCGTCTTCGGTTTCGCCCGAATGGTAAATGCGGTGCATACGGTTTGGTTCACCGCTGCATCCGCGAAAATGCATCACCACGCCCAGCCAGCCGCGCTTTTGCGCCGCCTCAACCAGACCGTGGGCGTAAGGGCTATTGAGACTGCCTTCCAGCCCGTGAAATATCACTAAACGCGGTTTATGCCGAGCCTGTGCAGGGGCTTCACTCCACGCGAGATCGACAAAATCGCCGTCGGGCAACTCCAGCCGCTGCCAGTACGGGGTGAATTTCACCTGACGACGAAACAAACGCGGCAGCATAGTTTGTAGATGACAATTGCTAAAGCCGCGCATAGGGGTGAATTCAGCACTGCTGCTGAATTCATTGGCATCGGTCGTCGTTATCTGCGCCATCAGTTGCTTTGGCCTTCCAGCAGCATCTGCTCAAGCTGCTCCTGGGCTTCCAGCCACGCCATTTCGCACTCTTCCAGGCCGGATTTGGCGCTGGCTTGCTGTTGCAGGCAGGCGGTCAACTCCGCTTTACGGCTCTGGTCATACAGTTCGCTGTCGCCGAGTTTCTCTTCCGCCTGCGCCAGTTGCGCGTTCAGCTTCTCCATCTCTTTTTCCAGACGGGCAATCTCTTTACGCAGCGGCTGGGTTTGCGCACGCAGCTCCGCTTCCCGACGCTTCTGATCTTTACGTGCCTGGGCGCTGTTCGCGTTCTCTTTTGGCGCTTCGTCGGTCTGGTTTTCCTGCTTTTGTACGTTGCTCAACCACTGTTGATAATCTTCCAGATCGCCGTCGAACGGTTCGACTTTACGATCGTGAACCAGGTAGAGATCGTCAGTGGTGGAACGCAGCAAATGACGGTCGTGCGAAACGACAACCAGCGCGCCTTCAAACTCGATTAATGCTTCGGTGAGTGCCTGACGCATGTCGAGGTCAAGGTGGTTAGTCGGTTCGTCGAGCAGCAGCAGATTCGGACGCTGCCAGACAATTAATGCCAGCACCAGGCGGGCTTTTTCCCCACCGGAGAAGCGGCGCGTTTCTTCGGTTACTTTATCGCCCTGGAAACCAAAGCCGCCGAGGTAGTCACGCAGTTTTTGTTCCAGCTCCTGCGGCGCTAAACGTGCCAGATGTTGAATAGGTGATTCGTCGGCGCGCAGGTATTCAAGTTGATGCTGGGCGAAGTAGCCGAGCTTGATCCCTTTCGCCAGACCAATTTCACCGCTGACTGGCGCAAGTTCACCGGCTAACAGTTTGATTAATGTCGATTTACCCGCGCCGTTGCGGCCTAACAGACCAATGCGCGAGCCGGGCACCAGGTTCAGTTTAATCGAGTCGAGAATAATGCGATCGGCATAGCCCGCGCTGACTTTTTCCATCTTCAGTAACGGATTTGGCAGGCTTTCCGGCGCGCGGAAGCTAAAGCGGAACGGGTTGTCGACGTGCGCGGGGGCAATCAGCTCCATACGCTCAAGCATCTTAATGCGGCTCTGGGCTTGCTTCGCTTTGGTGGCTTTGGCACGGAAACGGTCGATATAACTTTGCAGATGTGCCACGCGTTCCTGCTGGCTTTCATACATCGCTTGTTGCTGCGCCAGACGGGTGGCGCGCTGTACTTCAAACGAACTGTAGTTGCCGGTGTACTCGAACATGCTTTGTTGTTCGATATGAATAATTTTATCAACGATCGGATCGAGGAAGTCGCGGTCGTGAGAGATCAGGATCAGCGTGCCTTGATAGCTCTTCAACCATTTTTCCAGCCAGATAACGGCATCGAGATCGAGGTGGTTAGTCGGTTCGTCGAGCAGCAGCAAGTCTGAACGGCAAATCAGCGCCTGGGCAAGGTTAAGACGCATACGCCAGCCACCGGAGAAATCACTTACCGGGCGCTCCAGTTGTTCATTGCTGAAACCGAGGCCGTGCAGCAGGCTGGCGGCACGGGAGCGAATACTCCATGCGTCAATAGCATCCAGCTTGCCATGAATGGTCGCAATGGCGTGCCCGTCGTTACGTTCGTTGGCGTCGTGCAGCTGCGCTTCCAGTTGACGATATTCACGGTCGCCGTCAATGACATATTCCAGCGCCGCTTGCGATAACGCCGGCGTTTCCTGATTCACCCACGCCAGTTGCCAGCTTCCCGGAAAGGTGTAGCTGCCGCCGTCGGCGCTGATTTCATTTTTCAGCAATGCTAGCAGGGTAGATTTACCACAGCCGTTTTTACCCACCAGGCCGACTTTCTGCCCAGGGTTGATGGTGGCGGTGGCATTATCCAGCAGGACGCGCACGCCGCGACGAATTTGTAACGAGGAGAAAACAATCATAAGGCGCCGTATGTTCAGACTATGTTAACTTATCATTATGATAATGTAATGTATGGGCGAGCTGCCGCACCGGGCGCAATGGTAGCCCAAAACAGCGACTATACACAAAAACCATACCGGGAGGGGGATGATGTCTCAGCCAGCGAAAGTTTTGCTGCTGTATGCCCATCCGGAATCTCAGGACTCGGTGGCAAACCGGGTACTGCTTAAACCGGCCACGCAGCTCAGCAATGTTACCGTGCACGACCTTTACGCGCACTATCCCGATTTTTTTATTGATATCCCCTGTGAGCAGGCATTACTGCGCGAGCACGAGGTGATTGTCTTTCAGCATCCTCTTTATACCTATAGCTGCCCGGCGCTACTGAAAGAGTGGCTGGACCGGGTATTAAGTCGTGGTTTTGCCAGCGGGCCGGGAGGAAACCAACTGGCGGGAAAGTACTGGCGTAACGTGATTACCACCGGCGAGCCGGAAAGTGCTTACCGTTATGACGCGCTGAATCGCTACCCGATGAGCGATGTGCTGCGCCCCTTTGAACTGGCGGCGGGCATGTGCCGGATGCATTGGTTAAGTCCCATCATTATTTACTGGGCGAGACGGCAAAGCGCAAAGGAGCTGGCGAACCACGCCAGAGCCTACGGTGACTGGCTGGCAAATCCGCTGTCTCCAGGAGGCCGCTGATGGAAGGTTCCGATTTTTTACTCGCAGGAGTGCTGTTTCTCTTCGCGGCGGTGGCTGCGGTGCCGTTGGCATCGCGGCTGGGGATTGGCGCTGTGTTGGGATATTTGCTGGCAGGGATTGCAATTGGCCCGTGGGGGCTGGGGTTTATTAGCGACGTCGATGAGATCCTCCACTTTTCGGAACTCGGCGTGGTATTCCTGATGTTTATCATCGGCCTTGAGTTGAATCCCTCCAAACTTTGGCAACTGCGGCGTTCGATTTTTGGCGTAGGCGCGGCACAGGTGCTGTTAAGCGCGGCGTTGCTGGCGGGATTATTGATGCTGACGGATTTCGCCTGGCAGGCGGCGGTGGTCGGTGGCATTGGCCTTGCGATGTCTTCAACTGCAATGGCGTTGCAATTGATGCGTGAGAAAGGGATGAATCGCAGCGAATCCGGCCAGCTCGGGTTTTCGGTTCTGCTGTTTCAGGATCTGGCAGTGATCCCAGCACTGGCGTTAGTGCCGTTGTTGGCGGGGTCGGCAGACGAACATTTCGACTGGATGAAGATCGGCATGAAGGTGCTGGCGTTTGTCGGCATGCTGATTGGTGGGCGCTATTTACTGCGTCCGGTATTCCGCTTTATTGCAGCTTCTGGCGTGCGGGAAGTGTTCACCGCCGCGACGCTGCTGCTGGTGTTGGGTTCCGCATTGTTTATGGATGCGCTGGGGCTGTCGATGGCGCTCGGTACATTTATTGCGGGCGTGCTGCTGGCGGAAAGTGAATATCGCCATGAACTGGAAACGGCTATCGATCCCTTCAAAGGCTTGCTGCTCGGTTTGTTCTTTATCTCTGTCGGCATGTCGCTCAACCTCGGGGTGCTTTATACCCATCTGTTGTGGGTAGTGATAAGCGTGGTTGTGCTGGTGGCGGTGAAAATTCTCGTGCTGTATCTGCTGGCGCGATTGTATGGCGTGCGTAGCTCAGAGCGGATGCAGTTTGCTGGCGTGTTGAGTCAGGGCGGTGAGTTTGCCTTTGTCCTCTTTTCTACCGCTTCTTCACAACGTTTATTCCAGGGCGACCAGATGGCGCTGTTGCTGGTGACGGTGACGCTTTCCATGATGACCACGCCGTTGCTGATGAAGCTGGTGGATAAATGGTTATCCCGCCAGTTTAACGGACCGGAAGAAGAAGACGAAAAACCGTGGGTCAACGATGATAAACCCCAGGTCATTGTCGTGGGCTTCGGGCGTTTTGGTCAGGTGATTGGTCGTTTGCTGATGGCAAATAAAATGCGCATTACCGTGCTGGAGCGGGATATCAGCGCCGTTAACCTGATGCGTAAATATGGCTACAAAGTTTATTACGGCGACGCCACGCAGGTCGATCTATTACGTTCTGCGGGTGCAGAGGCCGCTGAGTCTATCGTCATTACCTGTAACGAGCCGGAAGACACCATGAAGCTGGTGGAAATATGCCAGCAGCACTTTCCGCATTTGCATATTCTTGCGCGAGCGCGCGGACGTGTGGAAGCGCATGAGTTATTACAGGCAGGGGTGACGCAGTTTTCCCGTGAAACATTCTCCAGTGCGTTAGAGCTGGGGCGCAAGACTTTGGTCACGCTTGGGATGCATCCGCATCAGGCGCAGCGGGCGCAACTGCATTTTCGCCGCCTGGATATGCGGATGCTGCGAGAGCTCATCCCAATGCATGCCGATACTGTACAAATTTCTCGCGCCAGGGAAGCCCGACGCGAACTGGAAGAGATTTTCCAGCGTGAAATGCAACAAGAACGACGCCAGCTGGACGGCTGGGATGAATTTGAGTAGAGGGTAAAGATGGCAATCCGAAAACGTTTTATTGCGGGCGCAAAATGCCCGGCCTGTCAGGCACAGGATTCAATGGCGATGTGGCGCGAAAATAATATTGATATTGTTGAATGCGTTAAGTGCGGACATCAGATGCGAGAAGCAGACAAAGAAGCCCGCGATCACGTTCGCAAAGATGAGCAAGTGATCGGGATTTTTCATCCGGACTAGCGATATGCGCCGAGTTTTTTTAAGCTAGTGAGTACACGGCTGCAGAATTCCGCTACAATCTGCGCCACTATTCTTCCCATGCTCAGGAGATATCATGAAAGTAGCAAAAGACCTGGTGGTCAGCCTGGCCTATCAGGTACGTACAGAAGACGGTGTGTTGGTTGATGAGTCTCCGGTGAGTGCGCCGCTGGACTACCTGCATGGTCACGGTTCCCTGATCTCTGGCCTGGAAACGGCGCTGGAAGGTCATGAAGTTGGCGACAAATTTGATGTCGCTGTTGGCGCGAACGACGCTTACGGTCAGTACGACGAAAACCTGGTGCAACGTGTTCCTAAAGACGTATTTATGGGCGTTGATGAACTGCAGGTAGGTATGCGTTTCCTGGCTGAAACCGACCAGGGTCCGGTACCGGTTGAAATCACTGCGGTTGAAGACGATCACGTAGTGGTTGATGGTAACCACATGCTGGCCGGTCAGAACCTGAAATTCAACGTTGAGGTTGTGGCGATTCGTGAAGCGACCGAAGAAGAACTGGCTCATGGTCACGTTCACGGCGCGCACGATCATCACCACGATCACGACCACGACGGTTGCTGCGGCGGTCATGGCCACGATCACGGTCATGAACACGGTGGCGAAGGCTGCTGTGGCGGTAAAGGCAACGGCGGTTGTGGTTGCCACTAATACCGAAAAGGTGACAAAAAAGCGGGGAATCCCCGCTTTTTTTACGCCTCAATAATGTGGCGGTGGCGTTTCTTCAGCCTGCGACGCGATGTTCGACGGCTGGCTGGCTTTTAACTTCTCGGTCAGCAGACGCAGATGATCGCGCAGTTTCGCCATCTCCATTTCATGAGCGGTCACCGTGACGTTCAGTTCTTCAATGGTGATTTCCTGAAAAGCCAGTCGGCTCTCCAGCTCTGCCAGGCGTGCTTCCAATGATAAATCCTGCATGATTCACCTCTTTTGTCGAATGGTTGCCGCGGATTCTACTTAACTTTGCTGCCCGAGACAGCACTCATTTCGCGGTCATCGAAACTAATTTAAACAAAAAGAGTCTGAAAATAGATGATAATAGGGCGTGTCTGTATGTAGATTTGTTCGACAACGCTTTATAGTACCCTTCTGATAATAGTTAACCCTGGGGTGAGATGCCCCGATCCTGGAGATATGGATGAAATCACTGTTTAAAGTAACGCTGCTGGCGACCACAATGGCCGTTGCCCTGCATGCACCAATCACTTTTGCTGCTGAAGCTGCAAAACCTGCTACAACTGCTGACAGCAAAGCAGCGTTCAAAAATGACGATCAGAAATCAGCTTATGCACTGGGTGCTTCGCTGGGTCGTTACATGGAAAACTCTCTTAAAGAACAAGAAAAACTGGGCATCAAACTGGATAAAGATCAGCTGATCGCTGGTGTTCAGGATGCATTTGCTGATAAGAGCAAACTCTCCGACCAAGAGATCGAACAGACTCTGCAAGCATTCGAAGCTCGCGTGAAGTCTTCTGCTCAGGCGAAGATGGAAAAAGACGCGGCTGATAACGAAGCAAAAGGTAAAGAGTACCGCGAGAAATTTGCCAAAGAGAAAGGTGTGAAAACCTCTTCAACTGGTCTGGTTTATCAGGTAGTAGAAGCCGGTAAAGGCGAAGCACCGAAAGACAGCGATACTGTTGTAGTGAACTACAAAGGTACGCTGATCGACGGTAAAGAGTTCGACAACTCTTACACCCGTGGTGAACCGCTTTCTTTCCGTCTGGACGGTGTTATCCCGGGTTGGACAGAAGGTCTGAAGAACATCAAGAAAGGCGGTAAGATCAAACTGGTTATTCCACCAGAACTGGCTTACGGCAAAGCGGGTGTTCCGGGGATCCCACCGAATTCTACCCTGGTGTTTGACGTAGAGCTGCTGGATGTGAAACCAGCACCGAAGGCTGATGCAAAGCCGGAAGCTGATGCGAAAGCCGCAGATTCTGCTAAAAAATAAGCATTAAGAACCGCCGCCTGACCAGGCGGCGGTTTTTTTATTACAGGCCGGATATAATTAGTGCTGGAAAGCGGAACCTCCGCTGTATTAATTTAGTTACCCGCATCATTAATGAGCCTGCCCTGAAAAGTTAACGACAGGCTCCTGAAAAGGAGTGTTTTTTTTCATGTCCAGGTCGCTTTTAACCAACGAAACCAGTGAGTTGGATTTACTGGATCAACGTCCTTTCGACCAGACCGATTTTGATATTCTGAAATCCTACGAAGCGGTGGTGGACGGGTTAGCGATGCTTATTGGCTCCCACTGTGAAATCGTTTTGCACTCTTTGCAGGATCTAAAATGTTCAGCCATTCGCATTGCTAACGGTGAACATACAGGCCGGAAGATTGGTTCGCCAATTACTGACCTGGCGCTACGTATGCTGCACGATATGACGGGAGCGGATAGCAGCGTTTCTAAATGCTACTTTACTCGCGCCAAAAGCGGCGTATTAATGAAGTCCCTGACTATCGCGATTCGTAACCGCGAACAGCGTGTAATTGGTCTGCTGTGCATCAATATGAATCTTGATGTTCCCTTCTCGCAGATTATGAGCACTTTTGTGCCGCCAGAAACCCCGGATGTCGGTTCAAGCGTCAACTTTGCCTCTTCTGTTGAAGATCTGGTTACCCAAACGCTGGAGTTCACCATCGAAGAAGTGAATGCCGATCGCAATGTTTCTAATAACGCCAAAAATCGTCAGATCGTGCTGAATCTCTACGAGAAAGGGATCTTCGATATTAAAGATGCGATCAACCAGGTTGCTGACCGCCTGAACATCTCCAAACACACTGTCTATCTCTACATCCGCCAGTTCAAGAGCGGTGATTTCCAGGGGCAAGATAAGTAATGCGTTTTGCCATCGTGGTGACCGGGCCAGCATACGGTACGCAACAGGCGAGTAGTGCTTTTCAGTTTGCGCAGGCGCTGATAGTAGAAGGCCATGAGTTAAGCAGCGTCTTTTTCTATCGGGGAGGGGTCTATAACGCTAACCAATTGACCTCACCGGCAAGTGACGAATTTGACCTTGTGCGCGGCTGGCAACAGTTGAATGCGCAACATGGTGTGGCGCTGAATATCTGCGTAGCGGCAGCGTTACGCCGCGGTATCGTCGATGAAACTGAAGCAGGAAGGCTGGGGCTGGCTTCGTCAAACCTTCAGCCGGGATTTACCTTAAGCGGACTTGGCGCGCTGGCGGAAGCCTCGCTGACCTGTGACAGGGTGGTACAGTTCTGATGAAACGAATTGCGTTTGTTTTTTCTACTGCACCTCATGGTACAGCTGCTGGTCGGGAAGGTTTAGATGCTTTACTGGCAACTTCCGCATTAACTGACGATCTGGCCGTCTTCTTTATTGCTGATGGCGTTTTTCAGCTGCTGTCAGGACAAAAGCCCGATGCAGTGCTGGCGCGTGATTACATTGCCACTTTTAAATTGTTGGGTCTGTACGACATTGAACAGTGCTGGGTTTGTGCGGCTTCACTGCGCGAACGCGGGTTAGATCCGCAGACACCCTTTGTTGTCGAAGCCACGCCGCTCGAAGCAGATGCCTTACGCCGCGAACTCGCCAACTACGATGTTATTTTGAGGTTTTGAGGCGTTTATGCTGCACACGTTACATCGTTCACCCTGGCTGACGGATTTTGCTGCGCTGCTGCGTCTGCTCAGTGAAGGAGACGAACTGCTATTATTGCAAGATGGCGTAACTGCCGCAGTTGACGGTAACCGCTACCTTGAAAGTCTGCGTAATGCCCCCATTAAGGTCTATGCCCTGAACGAAGACCTTATTGCCCGCGGTTTGACTGGTCAAATTTCGAACGACATTATTCCCATTGACTATACTGATTTCGTCAGACTTACGGTTAAGCACTCCAGCCAGATGGCCTGGTGATGGCGGGATCGTTGTATATTTCTTGACACCTTTTCGGCATCGCCCTAAAATTCGGCGTCCTCATATTGTGTGAGGACGTTTTATTACGTGTTTACGAAGCAAAAGCTAAAACCAGGAGCTATTTAATGGCAACAGTTAACCAGCTGGTACGCAAACCACGTGCTCGCAAAGTTGCGAAAAGCAACGTGCCTGCGCTGGAAGCATGCCCGCAAAAACGTGGCGTATGTACTCGTGTATATACTACCACTCCTAAAAAACCGAACTCCGCGCTGCGTAAAGTATGCCGTGTTCGTCTGACTAACGGTTTCGAAGTGACTTCCTACATCGGTGGTGAAGGTCACAACCTGCAGGAGCACTCCGTGATCCTGATCCGTGGCGGTCGTGTTAAAGACCTCCCGGGTGTTCGTTACCACACCGTACGTGGTGCGCTTGACTGCTCCGGCGTTAAAGACCGTAAGCAGGCTCGTTCCAAGTATGGCGTGAAGCGTCCTAAGGCTTAATGGTTCTCCGTTAAGTAAGGCCAAACGTTTTAACTTAAATGTCAAACTAAACTCGTAGAGTTTTGGACAATCCTGAATTAACAACGGAGTATTTCCATGCCACGTCGTCGCGTCATTGGTCAGCGTAAAATTCTGCCGGATCCGAAGTTCGGATCAGAACTGCTGGCTAAATTTGTAAATATCCTGATGGTAGATGGTAAAAAATCTACTGCTGAATCTATCGTATACAGCGCGCTGGAGACCCTGGCTCAGCGCTCTGGTAAATCTGAACTGGAAGCATTCGAAGTAGCTCTCGAAAACGTGCGCCCGACTGTAGAAGTTAAGTCTCGCCGCGTTGGTGGTTCTACTTATCAGGTACCAGTTGAAGTCCGTCCGGTTCGTCGTAATGCTCTGGCAATGCGTTGGATCGTTGAAGCTGCTCGTAAACGCGGTGATAAATCCATGGCTCTGCGCCTGGCGAACGAACTTTCTGATGCTGCAGAAAACAAAGGTACTGCAGTTAAGAAACGTGAAGACGTTCACCGTATGGCCGAAGCCAACAAGGCGTTCGCACACTACCGTTGGTAATCCCTTCGGAGTTTTAGTCACTAGGCGGGCGCTTCCAGTAAGCAGCCCGCTTTGGGCTACTTAAATTGAACGCCTAAAAGATAAACGAGGAAACAAATGGCTCGTACAACACCCATCGCACGCTACCGTAACATCGGTATCAGTGCGCACATCGACGCCGGTAAAACCACTACTACCGAACGTATTCTGTTCTACACCGGTGTAAACCATAAAATAGGTGAAGTTCATGACGGCGCTGCAACCATGGACTGGATGGAGCAGGAGCAGGAACGTGGTATTACCATCACTTCCGCTGCGACTACTGCATTCTGGTCTGGTATGGCTAAGCAGTATGAGCCGCATCGCATCAACATCATCGACACCCCGGGGCACGTTGACTTCACAATCGAAGTAGAACGTTCCATGCGTGTTCTCGATGGTGCGGTAATGGTTTACTGCGCAGTTGGTGGTGTTCAGCCGCAGTCTGAAACCGTATGGCGTCAGGCAAACAAATATAAAGTTCCGCGCATTGCGTTCGTTAACAAAATGGACCGCATGGGTGCGAACTTCCTGAAAGTTGTTAACCAGATCAAAACCCGTCTGGGCGCGAATCCGGTTCCGCTGCAGCTGGCGATTGGTGCTGAAGAACATTTCACCGGTGTTGTTGACCTGGTGAAAATGAAAGCTATTAACTGGAACGACGCTGACCAGGGCGTAACCTTCGAATACGAAGATATCCCGGCAGACATGGTTGAACTGGCTAACGAATGGCACCAGAACCTGATCGAATCCGCAGCTGAAGCTTCTGAAGAGCTGATGGAAAAATACCTGGGTGGTGAAGAACTGACTGAAGCAGAAATCAAAGGTGCTCTGCGTCAGCGCGTTCTGAACAACGAAATCATCCTGGTAACCTGTGGTTCTGCGTTCAAGAACAAAGGTGTTCAGGCGATGCTGGATGCGGTAATTGATTACCTGCCATCCCCGGTTGACGTACCTGCGATCAACGGTATCCTGGACGACGGTAAAGACACTCCGGCTGAACGTCACGCAAGTGATGACGAGCCGTTCTCTGCACTGGCGTTCAAAATCGCTACCGACCCGTTTGTTGGTAACCTGACCTTCTTCCGTGTTTACTCCGGTGTGGTTAACTCTGGTGATACCGTACTGAACTCCGTGAAAGCTGCACGTGAGCGTTTCGGTCGTATCGTTCAGATGCACGCTAACAAACGTGAAGAGATCAAAGAAGTTCGCGCGGGCGACATCGCTGCTGCTATCGGTCTGAAAGACGTAACCACTGGTGACACCCTGTGTGACCCGGATGCGCCGATCATTCTGGAACGTATGGAATTCCCTGAGCCGGTAATCTCCATCGCAGTTGAACCGAAAACCAAAGCTGACCAGGAAAAAATGGGTCTGGCTCTGGGCCGTCTGGCTAAAGAAGACCCGTCTTTCCGTGTATGGACTGACGAAGAATCTAACCAGACAATCATCGCGGGTATGGGCGAACTGCACCTCGACATCATCGTTGACCGTATGAAGCGTGAATTCAACGTTGAAGCGAACGTAGGTAAACCGCAGGTTGCTTACCGTGAAACTATCCGCCAGAAAGTTACCGATGTTGAAGGTAAACACGCGAAACAGTCTGGTGGTCGTGGTCAGTATGGTCATGTTGTTATCGACATGTACCCGCTGGAGCCGGGTTCAAACCCGAAAGGCTACGAGTTCATCAACGACATTAAAGGTGGTGTAATCCCTGGCGAATACATCCCGGCCGTTGATAAAGGTATCCAGGAACAGCTGAAAGCAGGTCCGCTGGCAGGCTACCCGGTAGTAGACATGGGTATTCGTCTGCACTTCGGTTCTTACCATGACGTTGACTCCTCTGAACTGGCGTTTAAACTGGCTGCTTCTATCGCCTTTAAAGAAGGCTTTAAGAAAGCGAAACCAGTTCTGCTTGAGCCGATCATGAAGGTTGAAGTAGAAACTCCGGAAGAGAACACCGGTGACGTTATCGGTGACTTGAGCCGTCGTCGTGGTATGCTCAAAGGTCAGGAATCTGAAGTTACTGGCGTTAAGATCCACGCTGAAGTACCGCTGTCTGAAATGTTCGGATACGCAACTCAGCTGCGTTCTCTGACCAAAGGTCGTGCATCATACACTATGGAATTCCTGAAGTATGATGAAGCGCCGAGTAACGTTGCTCAGGCCGTAATTGAAGCCCGTGGTAAATAAGCCTAAGGGTTAATACCAAAGTCCCGTGCTCTCTCCTGAAGGGGAGAGCACTATAGTAAGGAATATAGCCGTGTCTAAAGAAAAATTTGAACGTACAAAACCGCACGTTAACGTTGGTACTATCGGCCACGTTGACCACGGTAAAACTACTCTGACCGCTGCAATCACCACCGTACTGGCTAAAACCTACGGCGGTGCTGCTCGTGCATTCGACCAGATCGATAACGCGCCGGAAGAAAAAGCTCGTGGTATCACCATCAACACTTCTCACGTTGAATATGACACCCCGACCCGTCACTACGCACACGTAGACTGCCCGGGGCACGCCGACTATGTTAAAAACATGATCACCGGTGCTGCTCAGATGGACGGCGCGATC
>NZ_MECT01000579.1:0-15370 GCF_001722145.1 Shigella sp. FC1544 | reverse complement strand
TTTCTGGTGCGTACCGGGCTGAGAGGCGGTGTAAGTGAACTGTAGTTGCCATGTTTTACGGCAATGAGAGCAGAGATAGCGCTGATGTCCGGCAGTGCTTTTGCCGTTACGCACCACGCCTTCAGTAGCGGAGCAGGAAGGACATCTGATGGAAATGGAAGCCACGCAAGCACCTTAAAATCACCATCATACACTAAATCAGTAAGTTGGCAGCATTACCGAAAATTTAAAATAAGAAAAATTGATGAATGAGCAAAAAAATCAAGAGAGAAACGTTTCGCTAATAAATAATACCACGCTTAATCACAAATCCGATGTAAACATCCTAATAAATTAATGAGGAAAATATCTTTTTCTGATATCCCGTTACGCAAATAAATAATATGATAATTATTTGACGTCAGACCAGAGTTTTAATTTGAAGCAGTTGCACCATGACAGTGCGTATAATCAGGATGAATTGAGTAACCCTTCAACGACGGGGTTACTCAAGATTGAGGAAGGATTATCGTTCGGCGACCAGGCGAATAATATCTTCGTCATCAACCGATTTTTGACTCTCAATGGTCTTTTTATCTGCTTTCTCTGGTTCGTTTGCTTCGCACAAACGACGTAACAGTGCATTTTGACGTTTTTGCTGATCCAGCAACGCCTCAAGCAGTTCAATCTGTTCGTTAGTCCGTGAACTGGCACGATTGATAAAAAACCACAAGATGAGCCCGATAAGAATAACCACCACCGATACAACCAAAGACGCAATGTTCATCACGCCTGAATTTACAACTTCGTTCATTTCACCACCTCTGAGTAGAGGCGCTATTCTACCACTGCTGGAGAGGAAGAAAATCTAGTGCTGAAAAAATGATATCACAACGGGATAAACTGGTTAATGGCACAAATTCCGCTGAAAAATTGTACATCCTGATCGCACATCATGTTGAATACCTGCGCCCAAAGCAGCAAGCAAGCCAACACCACGACAACCAGAACGACCCATCGAAACTTTTTCACTCCAATCTCCGCTTCACCTACCTTATGTCATTAAACTAGCATGCGTTAGTTAAACAGCGCCTAACTATGTCGATATTCGTGCTTTTTCGGAATGAGTAGCTTGCTTCAGCGCATATTGCCGCTACGATTAAGCGAACATAAAAAGAGAAGAGGTTGTAATGCGATTCATCATTCGCACAGTTATGCTGATAGCACTGGTATGGATAGGATTATTACTCAGCGGATATGGCGTTTTGATTGGAAGCAAAGAGAATGCCGCAGGATTAGGTTTGCAATGTACCTATCTGACTGCCAGAGGCACCAGCACGGTACAATACTTGCACACTAAAAGTGGTTTCTTGGGGATAACAGATTGCCCACTGTTACGTAAAAGCAATATCGTGGTCGATAATGGTTAAGGGTAATAAATAACCAGATTCTCACTCATGAGTAAAATATTCTTATAGCAAGCGCGTTTAATATAACGCACCTTCAACTTTATTTTTCTCATGCTAAATAAAGAACCTGTCTGTTTGATATTCCGACAGGTTCTTACTCTCATCAGAACGGATAGTCGTGATAACCCATTTGGGCAGAAATTTTGCGCGCTGCGGTATGCAACATTGCGACATATTCCTGTAAACGCTCTTCAGAGAAACGCAACGTCGGGAAGGAGATGCTCAAACCGGCAATGACCACGCCAAAGCGATCAAATACCGGTACCGCAATGCATCGCAGCCCTTCTTCCTGCTCTTCGTTATCTTCGCCATACCCCTGCTCGCGCACCTGGTCCAGAACGGGTAATAACGCTTCTGTACTGGTGATGGTCCGCTCGGTACTGCGTTTATACTCCACGCCCTCAAGAATTTGCTTCACTTCATCGCGATCGCGCCATGCCAGCAGTACCTTACCAATCGCGGTGCTGTACAGCGGATTACGACGCCCAATCCGTGAATACATGCGCAAATTGTACATAGAGTCAATTTTGTGAATGTAAACAATACTGTCTTCGTCCAGTGCGCCGAGGTGGATAGTTTCTTTGGTCAGGCGGGAGATCTCACGCATCTGGATATCTGCGCTACGAATTAAATCGACGTTTTGTAACGCGCGAGCGCCCAGTTCAAACAATTTCAGGGTCAGGGAATATTTCTCCGACTCCCCTTCCTGCGCCACATAACCTAAGGTTTTCATGGTCTGTAAAAAGCGATAAACGGTGCTTTTTGACATCATGACGCGCTGCGACAGCTCGGTTATCCCTATTTCGCGCTCTTCACCCAGCGCCTGCAAAATGCCAAAAACTTTTAGCACGGAAGATACAGAATCAGGCTGTTTATCCAGATCTGCGTTAGCCATTTATCACCTCATTGCGAGTGTTTTATAAAAATCAGAACTGTTTTTTATTATAATTTCGCACCAGGGGGGTCGCAATCCATCTTTTGCCGGTTAGTTACAATTCTGCGACATCCACCGTGAATATCAGTGCTAGAATCATACCCCTGTTGATTATTCACCAAAGATATAAAATTCCTATGCCAAAAGTTCAGGCCGACGGCCTGCCATTGCCCCAGCGATACGGTGCGATATTAACCATTGTGATTGGTATTTCGATGGCTGTCCTTGACGGCGCAATCGCCAACGTCGCCCTGCCAACAATCGCCACGGACCTTCATGCCACGCCAGCCAGTTCCATCTGGGTAGTGAACGCCTATCAAATCGCCATTGTCATCTCCCTGCTCTCGTTTTCGTTTCTGGGCGATATGTTTGGCTATCGACGTATTTATAAATGCGGTCTGGTCGTTTTTCTGTTGTCTTCACTGTTCTGCGCCCTTTCTGATTCGCTGCAAATGCTCACCCTTGCGCGTGTCATACAAGGTTTCGGCGGTGCAGCGTTGATGAGCGTTAATACCGCACTTATCCGCCTGATCTATCCACAACGTTTTCTGGGGAGAGGGATGGGCATAAACTCGTTTATTGTTGCCGTCTCTTCTGCTGCCGGGCCGACAATTGCTGCAGCAATCCTCTCCATCGCATCCTGGAAATGGTTATTTTTAATCAACGTACCGTTAGGTATTATCGCCCTGCTTCTGGCGATGCGTTTTCTGCCACCCAATGGTTCTCGCGCCAGTAAACCCCGTTTCGACCTGCCCAGCGCCGTGATGAACGCGTTAACCTTCGGCCTGCTTATCACTGCGTTGAGTGGTTTCGCTCAGGGGCAATCGCTGACGTTAATTGCTGCGGAACTGGTGGTAATGGTTGTTGTTGGTATTTTCTTTATTCGCCGCCAGCTTTCTCTTCCCGTACCGCTGCTACCGGTGGATTTACTGCGTATCCCGCTGTTTTCACTTTCTATTTGCACATCTGTTTGCTCTTTCTGCGCACAAATGCTGGCAATGGTTTCCCTGCCCTTTTACCTGCAAACCGTGCTCGGGCGTAGTGAAGTCGAAACAGGTTTACTTCTGACACCGTGGCCGTTAGCAACGATGGTGATGGCTCCGTTGGCAGGCTATTTGATTGAACGCGTACATGCAGGATTGCTGGGTGCTCTAGGGTTGTTCATCATGGCTGCGGGGCTTTTTTCCCTGGTTCTGCTGCCCGCGTCACCTGCGGATATCAATATTATCTGGCCGATGATCTTATGTGGCGCTGGATTTGGCTTGTTCCAGTCACCCAATAACCACACCATTATTACCTCCGCTCCTCGCGAACGTAGCGGTGGAGCCAGTGGCATGTTAGGAACTGCTCGTCTACTGGGTCAGAGTAGCGGCGCGGCACTGGTGGCGCTGATGCTAAATCAGTTCGGTGATAATGGTACGCACGTTTCGCTGATGGCTGCGGCTATTCTGGCAGTGATTGCTGCCTGTGTCAGTGGTTTACGTATCACTCAGCCACGATCCAGGGCATAAAAAAAGCGCGTCGATCAGGACGCACTTTTTAGTATTTACTTCATATTACTTCAGGTATTCACCCGTACGCAGAGCTTCAATTCGTTTATCCAGCGGCGGGTGAGTCATGAACAACTCACTGAGCGATTTCGACTTACCGTTAATGCAGAAAGCCATCATGCTGGTTGCTTCTTGCGGTTCATAGCTGGTTTTCAGGCGCTGCAGCGCGGCAATCATTTTCTCGCGACCAACCAGTTTTGCCGAACCGGCATCAGCATGGAATTCACGATGACGCGAGAACCACATGGTGATAATGCTCGCCAGAATACCAAACACCAGTTCCAGAACCGTTGCAACCGCAAAGTAGATCAGCGGGTTGCCGTTGCTCTCTTCACCTTCATCACGATTTCCGCCCATAAAACCCGCGGCAAGCTGCGCCAGAATACGGGAAATAAAGATAACGAAGGTGTTCACCACGCCCTGAATCAGCGTCATGGTGACCATATCACCATTGGCGATGTGGCTGATTTCGTGAGCAATTACCGCCTCGGCTTCATCCGGGCTCATGTTCTGCAGCAAACCGGTGCTGACAGCAACCAGAGAGGCATCACGGCGCGCACCGGTTGCAAAAGCGTTGATGTCCGGCGCATGGTAGATAGCCACTTGCGGCATAGCGATCCCTGCCTGACGAGCCTGGGTTGCTACAGTATTGACCAGCCAACGTTCCCTTTCGTTACGCGGTTGCTCGATCACTTCCCCGCCAACAGATCGTAATGCCATCCATTTGGACATCAGAAGCGAAACGAAGGAACCACCAAAACCGAACAGCAAGGCCATGATCATCAGCCCCTGAACGCTGCTCGACTGTATCCCTGTCAGGCTCAGTACCAGCCCGAAAACGACCATTACGGCCAGGTTCGTTAGCAGGAAGAGCGCGATTCGCATCATAATTTTCTTTTTACCTCAGTTTAACAAAACGCAATATGCGATACCCACATCGTATGGGTTACGCGACTATTTTCAAGTCTGGATAGTGCGTAAGTCACCAGAAAGACACAACTTTACATTTTGTAGCATCTGATTTACGGCATCTTGCCGCTGTTAAAAAATCAGGCACAATTTCTTGTGCCTGATTGATATTACTTGACGGGAGCGGGTTGTTCCACGGGTCTGGCTTTTTCAAGCTTCGCCAGATCGAGTGCGATATTCACCGTCTCATCCAGATAAGGATCCGGCTCTTGGTAATCTTTCGGTAGATCATCCAGCTTCTTCAACTCCGGTTTACCTTCGCGTTTAAAGCGTTCGTTCAAACGCGCCAGACGCGTCGCATCATCTTCATTATTCTCTTTCTCACGCACAGCGTAGTTCAGAGAAACGATATTGCGCTTGTCCTTCATAGCGTTGAAGCGCGCGATATCCTTCATGATGTTCTGGAACTCAGGATCTTTCGCGATACGCGCATTATGTTCCTTCAGCAGCTCCGGCCCAAAGGCCGTTAAATCGCCTGATTTCACATAAGTCGCGGCATCAATGCTATCCCACGGCAGCGCGTTATCTTCGAATTTCTCACCCGTTTCCGTTTCTTCATTACCCGTCGGCATGATGATGTCTGGCGTTACGCCTTTACGTTGCGTACTGCCGCCGTTAACGCGATAGAATTTCTGGATCGTGTACTGCACAGAACCCAGCGCTGGCCATTCAGGACGTAACATCTGATCGTAAATACGGTTCAATGAACGGTATTGCTGAACGGTGCCTTTACCAAACGTCGGTTCACCCACAACCAGCGCACGACCGTAATCCTGCATTGCCGCGGCAAAGATTTCTGAAGCCGAAGCACTGAAACGGTCAACCAGTACCACCAGAGGGCCTTTATAGAACACCTGCCCGTCGGTATCGCTGTCTTCACGAACCTTGCCGTTGTTATCGCGGACCTGAACAATGGGACCCGCAGGAATAAACAGACCTGAGAGCGATACCGCTTCGGTCAACGCCCCACCGCCATTGCTACGCAGGTCGATGATCACACTGCTGACATTCTGTTTTTCCAGTTTCTGCAGTTGAACTTTGACATCGTCTGTCAAACCCACATAGAAGCCCGGAATATCCAGCACGCCGACTTTCTCTTTACCGACGGTCTTCACCGACATTTTAACCGCGCGGTCTTCGAGACGAATACGTTCACGGGTCAATGTTACAGTGCGGGTCTTGGTCCCTTTACCAGCAGGTAAAATTTCCAGACGAACTTTACTGCCCTTCGGCCCTTTAATTAAGGCAACCACATCATCAAGACGCCAGCCAATCACGTCAACCATCGGCTTGCCTGTTTGACCAACACCGACAATTTTGTCACCAACGCTGATAGCTTTACTCTTCGCTGCCGGACCACCTGCCACCATCGAATTGATAACGGTGTAGTCATCATCCATTTGCAGCACTGCGCCAATACCTTCCAGCGACAAACTCATTTCAGTGTTGAACTGTTCGGTATTACGCGGGGAAAGATAGTTGGTATGCGGGTCGATTTCACGCGCAAACGCCGTCATTGCCAGCGAGAAAACATCTTCGCTGTTGGTTTGCGCCAGACGACGAATGGCAAATTTGTAGCGGCGTGTCAGGGTTTCACGAATTTCTTTATCCGTTTTTCCTGCCAGCTTCAGGCTTAACTCGTCGAATTTGACTTTACTGTCCCACAGCGCGTTCAACTCAGCCTCGTTTTTCGGCCAGGGCGCTTTGCTGCGGTCAAGGTTATAAGTGTCGTTGCCGGTGAAATCCATCGGCTTTTCCAGTACCGACAAAGCGTACTGGTAACGCTCAAAACGGCGCTTTTGCGCCAGATTGTAGAGATCGTAGAAAGCGTCGAGTTTGCCTGAACGCAGTTCATCGCCTAACTCGGTTTTCTTTTTCGCGAACTGTTCAACATCGCTTGCCAGCAGCACGTTGTGGCTGTAATCGAGCAGATTCAGGTAGCGGTCAAAGATTTTGGCCGAAAATGCCTGATCGAGGTCGAACTGGCGATAATGAGAACGGGTGAAGCGCGACGTTACGCGCTCACTTACCGTCGCATGCTGCGTCTCTTCCTTTAATACCGGAATTTGATCAGCACGCGTGATATCTTCTACAGCGAAGGTCTGGCCTGCTATTGCAAGCAGGCCAGCTAACGCGGTAAGCCTAAAAAACATGTTCATGCCTGGCCCGGCCTCCGTTTCAGAACACCAGGTGTTCTGCGCGCACAATCAAAGACATACCCGAATTCAGCTGGACGCGGACGCCGTCTTTGGTGATTTCTAATACGGTGGCATCCATCGCGTTTTGACCCGCTTTCACCTTCAGAGCTTGTCCGACAGTCAGAGCTGAAATGTCAGAAACCGGGGTGTGCTGTTCTTCGCGAGGTGCTTTTACTGTTTTTGGCGCTTTCTCTACCGGCTTTTGCGCACGAGGTTTACGTTCAGCGCCTTCTTTGCGGCGTGGCGTGGTCGGACGTGGCTTGCGTTCGCGGCGCGGTGCGTCTTCTTTCTCACCAGCAGCTGCGGCAGCTTCGCGTTTTTTCGCTTGCTGTTCAGCACGCTGTGCCTGAACACGCGCTTTCGCTTCTTCAAGCTGCTTGCGAGCATGCTCTACATGTTGCTCGTCCAGCTCACCGCATGGGTTGCCGTCAAGATCGACACGCGTTGCGCCGGGTTTAACACCGTAAAGATAACGCCAGCTCGAAGTGTAGAGACGTAAAGCGGATCGTAATTGCGTTTTGCTCAGGTTCATTTCCCCGGCAACACGATCGACCAAATCCTGAAAAATACCGATTTTCAGCGGACGCGCTTCACCTTCCGCACTGAAACAGTGGGGAAAACGTTCGGCCAGAAACGCGATTACTTCTTTACTGCTATTCAACTTAGGTTGATTTTCCATGAAATTTCCTGATTACAACGGACGTAGCCAACAAGCGCAGGCATGAACAGGCGTCATTATAATGACGCTACCAGTAAATGCTACGTTATCCGTTGATTATCCTGCGACGCTCGCAAAGAATTTTTTGTAATCCGTCGTTGCAAGCACTTTTTCAAGCTGTGCCACAAGCTGACGTAAGCCTTGCTCGTCCTCGTCTGTAAAGCGACCGAAGACGGTACTATCGATGTCAAGAACACCAATAATCTGATTTTTCACCACCAGCGGCAGAACAATTTCAGAATTACTCGCCGCATCACAGGCAATATGCCCGTCAAACGCGTGAACATCCTTGATACGCTGCACTTGATTGCGGGCAACCGCAGTGCCGCACACCCCGCGCCCGACGGGTATCCGGACACAGGCAATTTTGCCCTGAAATGGTCCGAGTACCAGTGTATCGTCCTCAAGCAAATAAAAACCTGCCCAGTTTACGTCAGTGAGACGCTCGTATAACAACGCACTGGTGTTCGCAAGCGTTGCCAGAAAACTGGTTTCTCCCGCCATCAGCGCGTTAAAGTCGCGATTTAAATCCGCGTAAAATTCTGTTTTGTTCATTATATAATCACTTGTTTGTCTTACCTGGAACTGCCAGCCTATTAAAATAAGCATTAAATGCGTTAATGCTCAAGATCATTCCCATCATGGGTTAAGATTAATGTTAATTCTTATTACGTTTGGCACGTCATGGCTCTTAACACACCACAAATTACGCCGACAAAAAAGATAACAGTGAGGTCAATCGGCGAGGAACTGCCGCGTGGTGATTACCAACGTTGCCCGCAATGTGACATGCTGTTTAGCCTGCCCGAGATAAATTCTCATCAGAGTGCCTATTGTCCGCGCTGTCAGGCAAAAATTCGCGACGGGCGCGACTGGTCGCTAACGCGCCTGGCGGCAATGGCTTTCACCATGCTGTTGCTGATGCCGTTTGCCTGGGGCGAACCGCTGTTGCATATCTGGCTGTTAGGTATTCGTATCGACGCAAACGTCATGCAAGGCATCTGGCAAATGACCAAACAGGGCGATACGATAACGGGGGCGATGGTCTTTTTCTGCGTTATTGGTGCCCCCCTCATTCTGGTGTCCTCCATAGCATATTTATGGTTTGGTAACCGACTGGGAATGAATTTACGTCCGGTACTGCTGATGCTTGAGCGTCTTAAAGAGTGGGTAATGCTGGATATCTACCTGGTCGGCATTGGCGTTGCTTCTATAAAGGTACAGGATTATGCCCATATCCAGGCGGGTGTCGGCTTGTTCTCTTTTGTGGCGTTGGTGATTTTAACGACGGTGACGTTGTCACATCTTAATGTTGAGGAGCTGTGGGAGCGATATTATCCGCAGCGCCCCGCTACGCGTAGGGACGAGAAACTTCGTGTCTGTCTTGGGTGCCATTTTACCGGCTATCCTGATCAGCGTGGTCGCTGCCCGCGTTGCCATATCCCGCTACGCCTGCGTCGTCGTCATAGTTTGCAAAAATGCTGGGCGGCGCTGTTAGCGTCAATCGTTTTGTTGTTACCAGCCAACCTATTGCCTATTTCTATCATTTATCTGAATGGTGGCCGGCAGGAAGATACGATTCTTTCCGGGATTATGTCGCTGGCAAGTAGCAACATTGCGGTCGCCGGAATCGTGTTTATCGCCAGTATTCTGGTACCGTTTACTAAAGTGATCGTCATGTTCACTTTACTGTTGAGCATTCATTTTAAATGCCAGCAAGGTTTACGCACACGCATTCTGTTACTGCGGATGGTGACCTGGATTGGACGCTGGTCGATGCTCGACCTGTTTGTCATATCTTTAACCATGTCGCTGATTAATCGCGATCAGATCCTCGCTTTTACTATGGGACCGGCTGCGTTTTATTTTGGCGCAGCCGTAATTTTGACTATTCTTGCTGTGGAATTGCTGGACAGCCGCTTACTTTGGGATGCACATGAGTCAGGAAACGCCCGCTTCGACGACTGAAGCGCAGATTAAAAATAAACGCCGTATCTCACCTTTCTGGCTGCTGCCTTTCATCGCGCTAATGATTGCCGGTTGGCTGATTTGGGACAGTTATCAGGACCGAAGTAATACCGTCACCATCGACTTTATGTCGGCGGATGGTATTGTACCGGGCCGTACGCCTGTTCGTTATCAGGGCGTTGAAGTCGGAACAGTGCAGGATATCAGCCTCAGCGACGATCTTCGTAAGATTGAAGTCAAGGTCAGCATCAAGTCCGATATGAAAGATGCGCTGCGCGAAGAGACTCAATTCTGGCTGGTGACGCCAAAAGCATCGTTGGCAGGTGTCTCCGGGCTGGACGCCCTCGTCGGTGGGAACTATATCGGCATGATGCCGGGTACAGGTAAAGAGCAGGATCACTTTGTCGCACTCGATACCCAACCGAAATATCGGCTGGACAATGGCGATCTGATGATCCACCTGCAAGCCCCCGATCTCGGTTCGCTGAACAGCGGTTCATTGGTCTATTTCCGCAAGATCCCGGTGGGAAAAGTCTACGACTATGCCATCAATCCCAACAAACAAGGCGTGGTGATTGATGTCCTGATCGAGCGGCGTTTTACCGATCTGGTGAAAAAAGGTAGCCGTTTCTGGAACGTTTCCGGCGTTGATGCCAATGTCAGTATCAGTGGCGCGAAGGTGAAACTGGAAAGCCTGGCGGCACTGGTTAACGGTGCGATTGCCTTCGATTCACCAGAAGAGTCGAAACCTGCCGAGGCGGAAGATACCTTTGGTCTGTATGAAGACCTCGCCCATAGCCAGCGTGGCGTAATAATCAAACTGGAACTGCCGAGTGGGGCCGGATTAACCGCCGACTCGACGCCATTAATGTATCAGGGACTGGAAGTCGGACAGCTAACTAAACTGGATTTAAATCCTGGTGGTAAAGTCACTGGGGAAATGACAGTTGATCCCAGCGTCGTTACCCTACTTCGTGAAAATACCCGCATCGAATTACGTAATCCGAAATTATCCCTTAGCGATGCCAATCTCAGCGCCCTGCTGACTGGCAAAACCTTCGAGTTGGTACCCGGCGATGGCGAGCCACGCAAAGAGTTCGTTGTTGTGCCAGGCGAAAAAGCACTGCTGCATGAACCTGATGTTCTGACGCTGACCCTGACCGCGCCGGAAAGTTACGGTATTGATACGGGTCAGCCGCTCATTCTTCACGGCGTGCAGGTAGGCCAGGTTATTGATCGTAAACTCACCAGCAAAGGCGTTACCTTTACCGTCGCCATCGAGCCTCAGCATCGCGAACTGGTAAAAGGCGATAGCAAATTTGTCGTCAACAGCCGTGTCGACGTGAAGGTGGGGCTGGATGGCGTTGAGTTTCTTGGTGCCAGCGCCTCAGAATGGATTAACGGCGGGATACGTATTCTGCCACGCAATAAAGGTGAGATGAAAGCCAGCTATCCACTGTATGCCAATCTGGAAAAAGCGCTGGAGAACAGCCTTAGCGATTTACCCACCACAACCGTGAGTTTGAGTGCAGAGACGCTGCCGGATGTGCAGGCAGGATCGGTAGTGCTGTACCGTAAATTTGAAGTTGGTGAAGTGATTACCGTGCGTCCGCGAGCTAACGCGTTTGATATCGATCTGCATATTAAGCCGGAGTATCGCAACCTTCTGACCAGCAATAGCGTGTTCTGGGCAGAAGGCGGGGGGAAAGTTCAGCTGAATGGTAGTGGCCTGACCGTACAGGCATCCCCGCTCTCCAGAGCATTAAAGGGAGCCATTAGCTTCGATAACCTCAGCGGTGCCAGCGCCAGTCAGCGTAAAGGCGACAAACGAATTCTGTATGCTTCCGAAACAGCGGCCCGTGCGGTTGGTGGGCAGATTACGCTTCACGCTTTCGATGCCGGAAAACTGGCGGTCGGGATGCCAATTCGCTATCTCGGTATTGATATCGGGCAAATCCAGACGCTGGATCTGATTACCGCGCGCAATGAAGTACAGGCAAAGGCGGTGCTCTATCCGGAGTATGTCCAGACCTTCGCCCGCGGCGGTACGCGCTTCTCGGTGGTCACACCGCAAATTTCAGCCGCGGGCGTTGAGCATCTAGATACTATCCTCCAGCCGTATATCAATGTCGAACCAGGTCGGGGTAATCCTCGCCGTGACTTTGAGTTGCAAGAAGCTACTATTACTGATTCGCGTTACCTGGATGGCTTAAGCATTATTGTCGAAGCACCGGAAGCCGGTTCGTTAGGTATTGGTACGCCTGTGCTGTTCCGTGGTCTGGAAGTAGGTACGGTTACCGGAATGACGCTGGGGACATTGTCAGATCGCGTGATGATTGCGATGCGCATCAGTAAACGCTATCAACACCTGGTGCGTAACAATTCCGTCTTCTGGTTGGCATCGGGTTACAGTCTGGACTTTGGTCTGACGGGCGGCGTAGTGAAAACCGGCACCTTTAACCAGTTTATCCGTGGCGGCATCGCCTTCGCCACGCCTCCGGGTACGCCACTGGCACCGAAAGCCCAGGAAGGCAAACACTTCCTGTTGCAGGAAAGTGAACCGAAAGAGTGGCGTGAATGGGGAACTGCGCTTCCCAAATAATGCCCACTGCTCCGGCGTGCCTGCGCCGGAGCGTTTATGCTAAACTGCGCGCCTGTTTTTTTGCCAGTGGTACATGCTCGTGGCCCAACACACCGTTTATTTCCCGGACGCGTTTCTGACACAAATGCGCGAAGCTATGCCTTCGACGCTCTCATTTGATGATTTTCTTGCCGCCTGTCAGCGCCCGTTGCGCCGCAGCATTCGCGTTAATGCGCTGAAAATCTCCGTTGCTGATTTCCTGCAATTAACCGCTCCTTATGGCTGGACGCTTACGCCAATTCCGTGGTGTGAAGAAGGTTTCTGGATTGAACGCGACAATGAAGATGCATTGCCATTGGGTAGTACCGCCGAGCATTTAAGTGGCCTGTTTTATATTCAGGAAGCCAGTTCAATGTTGCCCGTCGCCGCCTTGTTTGCTGACGGTAATGCACCACAGCGGGTGATGGATGTCGCTGCTGCGCCAGGCTCAAAAACGACGCAAATTGCCGCGCGGATGAATAACGAAGGGGCAATCCTTGCCAATGAGTTTTCCGCCAGTCGGGTAAAAGTGTTACATGCCAATATCAGCCGCTGTGGCATCAGTAATGTTGCGCTCACACATTTTGATGGCCGCGTGTTTGGTGCGGCAGTGCCAGAAATGTTTGATGCCATTTTGCTGGACGCTCCCTGCTCCGGCGAAGGCGTGGTGCGTAAAGATCCCGATGCGCTAAAAAACTGGTCACCAGAAAGCAATCAGGAAATCGCAGCTACACAACGGGAGCTTATCGACAGCGCCTTTCATGCATTACGTCCTGGTGGTACGCTGGTTTACTCGACCTGTACCTTAAACCAGGAAGAAAACGAAGCCGTTTGCCTGTGGCTGAAAGAGACTTACCCCGACGCAGTAGAGTTTTTACCACTTGGCGATCTCTTCCCTGGTGCAAACAAAGCGCTGACCGAAGAAGGCTTTTTGCATGTTTTCCCACAAATTTACGACTGCGAAGGCTTTTTCGTTGCTCGTCTGCGTAAAACTCAGGCGATTCCCGCCTTACCCGCCCCCAAATACAAAGTCGGTAATTTTCCGTTCAGCCCGGTGAAAGATCGCGAAGCTGGACAAATTCGCCAGGCGGCTGCAGGTGTTGGCTTAAACTGGGATGAAAACCTGCGCCTCTGGCAGCGTGACAAAGAACTGTGGTTGTTCCCGGTGGGCATTGAAGCCCTGATCGGTAAAGTCCGATTTTCTCGCTTGGGGATTAAACTTGCCGAAACGCACAACAAAGGTTATCGCTGGCAGCATGAAGCAGTTATTGCCCTTGCCACCCCCGACAATGTGAACGCTTTTGAACTGACACCGCAGGAAGCGGAGGAGTGGTATCGCGGGCGCGATGTTTACCCGCAAGCCGCGCCAGTGGCGGATGACGTGTTGGTTACTTTCCAGCATCAACCGATTGGTTTAGCCAAACGGATTGGTTCGCGATTGAAAAACAGCTATCCGCGTGAACTGGTGCGCGATGGGAAACTTTTTACCGGTAACGCCTGACAGCGCACAAAAAAAGCGCACTTTTTGACTGGCACATTCGGCTGCCTCAACTAGGCTGAAAAATGGTGCGATCGGACTGGTCGTACCACAACCGGCAGCTAAATGGAGAGCACGAAGATGAAAACCAGTGTGCGCATAGGCGCTTTTGAAATCGACGACGGCGAATTACACGGTGAATCGCCGGGTGATCGAACGTTAACCATTCCTTGTAAATCTGACCCCGATTTATGTATGCAACTCGATGCCTGGGATGCTGAAACCAGTATCCCTGCCCTGCTAAATGGCGAACACTCTGTCCTTTACCGTACCCGTTACGATCAACAATCTGATGCCTGGATTATGCGTCTTGCCTGATCCAAAAAGAACCCGTCGGCATGGCGGGTTATTTGTCCTGGTTATTCCCCCGTTGTAAAATCTCTCCTAAACTTAACGGTACGGCACCACACTTCGGGGATGAAATGTTCGCGCTGGTACTTTTTGTTTGCTACCTGGATGGCGGTTGTGAAGATATTGTTGTGGATGTCTACAACACGGAACAGCAGTGTCTTTATTCTATGAGCGATCAACGGATCCGCCAGGGCGGTTGTTTTCCGATTGAGGATTTTATAGATGGTTTCTGGCGACCTGCACAGGAGTACGGTGATTTTTAATCATTGCAATTGCACAAGAGTCAGTTCGCCCCCAAAGACAGCACCGGTATCAATATAATGCAGGTTGCCAATATCCACGCGATGTCGCAACGGTGTATGACCAAACCAGAAATGATCAGCACCTGTAATTCCCTGCCCTTTTTGGCGTTCACCTAATCGCGAGCGGCTCCACAAGACCTGATGCAAATCAACGTCCTTTTGCCATTCATAAACATCATCTGGATAATCCGCATGAGCAATAACATGCTTGCCAGTGCGACTGTGTACTTCAAGAATAAAGGGCAAATGCTGACATTTTTCCAGCGCCGTTTTCGCTTGTTTCTGTTGATTATCTGCCAGCGCAATAAACCAGTCGCCGCCATTCATCAACCACAAAGACATCTGCTGGGATGCCAGCGCATCCATCGCCATCTGTTCATGATTGCCTCTTACTGAACCGCCCCGGGTTTCCTGGAGAGTGTTTTATCTGTGAACTCAGGCTGCCAGATCATCGTTTCCGATGGAAGCATAATAAGCTTTTTCTGCTTCTGCCGGAGGAGTATGGCCCAGCCTTTCCAGCAATCGTCGATTGTTATACCAGTCCACCCACGTGAGTGTGGCCAGTTCCACTTCTGCACGGTTTTTCCAGCTCTTACGGTGTATTACCTCCGCTTTGTAAAGACCATTGATGCTCTCCGCCATCGCGTTGTCATACGAGTCGCCTGTACTTCCTGTTGATGCCAGTAATCCGGCTTCCTTAAGCCGCTGTGTGTAGGCCAGCGATACATACTGAGAACCTTTATCACTGTGATGGACCGTGCCGGACGGTCGACGG
>NZ_MECT01000578.1:0-15911 GCF_001722145.1 Shigella sp. FC1544 | reverse complement strand
CAGCGCTGGCTGTTTTACGCGTATGACAGGCTCCGGAAGACGGTTGTTGCGCACGTATTCGGTGAACGCACTATGGCGACGCTGGGGCGTCTTATGAGCTTGCTGTCACCCTTTGACGTGGTGATATGGATGACGGATGGCTGGCCACTGTATGAATCCCGCCTGAAGGGAAAGCTGCACGTAATCAGCAAGCGATATACGCAGCGAATTGAGCGGCATAACCTGAATCTGAGGCAGCACCTGGCACGGCTGGGACGGAAGTCGCTGTCGTTCTCAAAATCGGTGGAGCTGCATGACAAAGTCATCGGGCATTATCTGAACATAAAACACTATCAATAAGTTGGAGTCATTACCCACACAGCAATTCGTTGTTTCACTCAGGGGATTTCCATGCTTATAAATCAATATGTTGATTTATAACCGTGAGCTAATAGTAGGCATACGGACTTTTTGCGTCGATCAGATTCGTCTCATTAGTTTAAAAACTGTAAAGAATTTGCGACAGGTACTACCAGCTGAATGGCGGTAAGCAGGAAAATATGGGGAAGAGCAAGCAAATATCAATTAGCGGGGGTTAACAATCAGGCGACAGAGCCGCCTGATGAGAAATTACTTATTCGGTTTCTCGATTTCGCCAAGTTCTTCGAGAATTTCTTCCGGTTGGTCCGTCGGCGGCGGGACTTCTTCCACCCACGCGGCAAACAGACGCCAGGAAACGGCTAACAGAACCGGACCAATAAACAGACCGATCATCCCGAAAGCAATCAAACCACCAATAACACCAGAGAGGATCAGGATCAGCGGTAAATCGGCACCCATGCGAATTAACATTGGGCGGATGACGTTATCCAGCGTGCCAACCACACCGCTCCACACTAACAATACCGTTCCCCAGGTGGTATCGCCAGTCCAGTAGAGCCAGATAATCGCCGGAATCAGTACCGGCAACGGGCCAAGCTGGACAAGGCAGGAGAGGATCATTAACACCGTTAGCAACGTTGCATAAGGTACGCCGGATACGGCGAGGCCGATACCGCCAAGCACTGCCTGTACTAACGCCGTCACCACCACACCCAGCGCCACCGCGCGGATAGCCTGTGCCGCCAGCAGTACGGCGGCATCTCCGCGAACGCCTGCCAGACGGGTTGCAAAATGGCGAATGCCTTGTGCCACCTGTTCACCGCGCCAGTACAGCAGGGCACTGAAGAGAAGCATCAGCGCACAATGCACCATAAAGCGCCCGATATGCGCCGCCTGCCCAACGAACCAGGTGGTGGTGGTGCCAATATAAGGGCGGACTTTCGCCATGATCGCCGTCCCCCCCATATCCAGCAAGTTGTGCCAGCCTGCATACAGCTTCGCGCCAATCACCGGAATGGTATTAAGCCACGCCAGATCGGGTAACGTCATGTCGCCGCTGGAAATGGCTTTAATTAGCGGGCCGCTGCCGTCGACGATACTGTTAACCAGCAAAGCAATAGGGATGATAAACACCATCACTAATAACAGCGTCATCACCAGAACGGCGAGAGAGCGGCGGCCAAACATGATCTTTTGCAAACGTAACAATACCGGCCAGGTGGCGATAACCACCGTACCGGCCCATGCAAAGCCGAGAATAAAGGGTTGAACAATCCACAGACATGCCACAATCATGATGGCTAAAAACAGCACCGAAAGCAGAATTTGTGCGACATCCCTGGGCTGACGAACATTTACCATAACTACTTTTCACCTTTTTTGTGCGTCAAATCGTCGACGCGACGTGAACACGCGAAACTCACCTGCATAATGATGAGCAATTTCAGCGGTTTTTAACAGGCCGGTTCTGCCCTTAATTCTGATGGGCGTGTTAGAAAAAAATGTGGTACAACAACTCAGGCAACACGCAAACGATTTACTCGTCGTATTTCAAGTTGCATGTGCTGCGGCTACGTTCGTTCACCCCAGTCACTTACTATTGTAAGCTCCTGGAGTTCACTCGCTTGCCGCCTTCCTGCAACTCGAAATCCATAGAGTAAATAAACATCACCTTTCAGTGCGCTATTGCAGCCGCCTGAAAGAATAGTGTATCGACCTACATCACAGACCGCAGGAAAGGGGCAATATAATGATTCCACAGATTTCCCAGGCACCCGGCGTCGTTCAACTGGTGCTTAATTTTTTGCAAGAGCTGGAGCAACAAGGTTTTACCGGCGATACGGCGACAAGTTATGCCGATCGTCTGACAATGTCGACCGACAACAGTATTTACCAACTTCTCCCCGATGCGGTGGTATTTCCGCGTTCAACCGCAGATGTGGCGCTGATCGCCCGTCTTGCCGCGCAGGAACGCTATTCATCGCTGATCTTTACCCCCCGCGGCGGCGGCACCGGCACTAACGGTCAGGCGCTCAACCAGGGGATTATTGTTGATATGTCCCGCCATATGAACCGCATCATCGAAATTAACCCTGAAGAGGGCTGGGTGCGCGTTGAGGCCGGGGTTATAAAAGATCAACTCAATCAGTACCTGAAACCGTTCGGCTACTTTTTTGCGCCGGAACTTTCGACCAGCAACCGGGCAACGCTCGGTGGGATGATCAATACCGATGCATCCGGTCAGGGATCGCTGGTCTATGGCAAAACGTCAGATCACGTACTTGGCGTACGCGCGGTGTTGTTGGGGGGCGATATTCTCGATACGCAACCTTTACCCGTCGAATTGGCGGAAACGCTGGGTAAATCCAATACCACAATCGGGCGAATTTATAACACGGTTTATCAACGTTGCCGTCAGCAACGCCAGTTAATTATCGACAACTTCCCCAAACTTAACCGCTTTCTTACCGGTTACGATCTGCGTCATGTCTTTAACGATGAGATGACCGAGTTCGACCTGACGCGCATTCTGACGGGTTCAGAAGGGACGCTGGCCTTTATTACCGAAGCGCGGCTGGATATTACGCGCTTGCCTAAAGTGCGCCGTCTGGTGAACGTCAAATATGACTCTTTTGACTCTGCGCTGCGTAACGCGCCGTTTATGGTTGAGGCGCGGGCGCTTTCGGTAGAGACGGTGGACTCAAAAGTGCTGAATCTGGCGCGGGAAGATATTGTCTGGCATTCCGTCAGCGAGTTGATTACCGATGTGCCTGACCAAGAGATGCTCGGGCTGAACATTGTGGAATTTGCTGGTGATGATGAGGCGCTGATTGATGAGCGGGTAAATGCACTCTGTGCGCGGTTGGATGAGCTGATCGCCAGTCATCAAGCAGGTGTCATCGGCTGGCAGGTGTGCCGTGAGCTGGCGGGGGTTGAACGTATCTATGCAATGCGCAAAAAAGCCGTTGGTCTGCTTGGCAATGCCAAAGGTGCCGCTAAGCCAATTCCGTTTGCTGAGGATACCTGCGTACCGCCGGAACACCTGGCGGATTATATTGCTGAATTTCGCGCGCTGCTCGACAGCCACGGCTTAAGCTACGGTATGTTCGGTCACGTCGACGCAGGTGTCTTGCACGTCCGTCCAGCGCTGGATATGTGCGATCCTCAACAAGAGATTTTGATGAAGCAAATCTCTGATGACGTGGTGGCGCTGACTGCGAAATACGGTGGTTTGTTGTGGGGCGAGCACGGCAAAGGTTTTCGCGCTGAATACAGCCCGGCGTTTTTCGGTGAGGAACTTTTTGCAGAACTGCGCAAAGTGAAAGCGGCATTTGACCCGCATAACCGACTCAACCCAGGGAAGATTTGCCCGCCAGAAGGTCTCGATGCGCCGATGATGAAAGTGGACGCGGTGAAGCGCGGTACATTCGATCGGCAGATCCCCATTGCGGTACGCCAGCAGTGGCGCGGTGCGATGGAGTGTAACGGCAACGGTTTATGCTTCAACTTTGATGCCCGTAGTCCGATGTGTCCGTCGATGAAGATCACCCAGAACCGGATTCATTCACCGAAAGGGCGCGCAACGCTGGTGCGTGAATGGCTGCGTTTGTTGGCGGATCGCGGCGTTGATCCACTCAAACTGGAACAAGAACTGCCTGAATCCGGCGTCAGTTTGCGGACGTTAATTGCCCGCACGCGCAATAGCTGGCATGCGAATAAAGGCGAATATGACTTCTCACACGAAGTCAAAGAGGCGATGTCGGGCTGTCTGGCCTGTAAAGCGTGTTCGACCCTGTGCCCCATCAAAATAGATGTGCCGGAGTTTCGCTCTCGTTTTCTGCAGCTCTATCACACCCGTTATTTACGCCCGCTGCGCGACCACCTCGTCGCTACGGTCGAGAGCTACGCGCCGCTGATGGCACGCGCGCCGAAAACCTTTAACTTCTTCATTAACCAGCCGCTGGTGCGCAAACTCTCGGAAAAACATATCGGCATGGTTGATTTGCCGCTGCTGTCGGTCCCCTCGCTACAACAACAAATGGTGGGGCATCGCTCGGCAAACATGACGCTGGAACAGCTTGAATCTCTCAATGCAGAGCAGAAAGCGCGCACAGTGTTGGTGGTGCAGGACCCCTTTACCAGCTATTACGATGCGCAAGTGGTGGCGGATTTTGTCCGTCTGGTCGAAAAATTAGGTTTCCAGCCTGTGTTACTGCCATTTTCGCCAAATGGCAAAGCCCAGCATATTAAAGGTTTTCTTAATCGTTTTGCGAAGACGGCGAAAAAGACGGCGGATTTCCTCAACCGTATGGCGAAGCTGGGTATGCCAATGGTGGGCGTCGATCCGGCGCTGGTACTTTGTTATCGCGATGAATATAAACTGGCGCTGGGCGAGGAGCGTGGCGAGTTTAACGTCTTACTGGCGAATGAATGGCTGGCAAGCGCACTTGAGTCACAGCCAGTGGCTACAGTCAGCGGTGAATCATGGTATTTCTTTGGTCACTGTACCGAAGTTACCGCCTTGCCGGGTGCGCCAGCACAATGGGCCGCGATATTTGCCCGTTTTGGCGCGAAACTGGAAAATGTCAGCGTGGGTTGCTGCGGCATGGCAGGGACTTACGGACATGAAGCGAAAAACCATGAAAATTCGCTCGGGATCTATGAGTTATCCTGGCATCAGGCTATGCAGCGACTGCCGCGTAACCGCTGTCTGGCGACCGGATATTCCTGCCGTAGCCAGGTAAAACGGGTTGAAGGCACGGGGGTACGCCATCCTGTGCAGGCTTTACTGGAGATTATTAAATGATATGGAAACGGAAAATCACCCTGGAAGCACTGAATGCTATGGGTGAAGGAAACATGGTGGGGTTCCTGGATATTCGCTTTGAACATATTGGTGATGACACCCTTGAAGCGACAATGCCAGTAGACTCGCGGACAAAGCAGCCTTTCGGGTTGCTGCATGGAGGAGCATCCGTGGTACTGGCCGAAAGTATCGGTTCCGTTGCCGGTTATTTATGTACCGAAGGTGAGCAAAAAGTGGTTGGTCTGGAAATCAATGCTAATCACGTCCGCTCGGCACGAGAAGGGCGGGTGCGCGGCATATGTAAACCGTTGCATCTCGGTTCGCGTCACCAGGTCTGGCAGATTGAAATCTTCGATGAGAAAGGGCGTTTGTGCTGTTCGTCACGATTGACGACCGCCATTTTGTGACGTTGTCACCAGAAAAGTGTGACGCATATTGCTTTTGGTCATTATCTGCACAGTAAACGGTGGTATACTGTACACGTCTTGTCTAAAAGCGAGGATGCTATGTCTACTCAACTTGATCCCACCCAGCTGGCCATTGAATTTTTACGCCGTGACCAGAGCAATCTTTCACCTGCCCAATATCTCAAACGTCTGAAACAACTAGAACTTGAATTTACTGACCTGCTTACTCTCTCTTCTGCTGAATTAAAAGAAGAAATCTACTTTGCCTGGCGTCTGGGCGTGCATTGATCCTGACTTAATGCCGCAAGTTCGCCAAATCGACCTGGATTAACCTCCGTCCAGGTTCGATGACCTTCTTAATACTGCTTATCTACCGCCTGATATTGTTCAAAAATAATACTAATCGCAGTTTGTGTTAAAACGGCGGGTTAGCTTTATGAGATTATTCTTATCGCCCCTTCAAGAGCTAAGCCACTGAGAGTGCCGGAGATAAGCGCCGGATGGGGTAGAAACCCTTAAGCCTGTGTCGCACAGACTTAAGGGTTTTCTTATTTCTGAACGCTGCACTTTTTTACCTATCTCTTAAATAGTCATTTTAATACAACTTTTTCTTTTTCATCACAGCCTTAATGCTCCTTAGATAATAACCATTATCTAACAATGAGATACCTAATTCTTAGCGTACCTGTTAACCCACACATCAGGGTCTATGCTTATTAAAAGCAGGCAAAAAGCATGTTTTACGGTAAAGCCCCTGCGTTTGCTGGGTTGAACTGATAATCATTATCACTAACATGCTGTTATACGCTGAAAGCGATGAAGTGAGGTAAATCGATGGACATGCATTCAGGAACCTTTAACCCACAAGATTTCGCCTGGCAAGGCTTAACGCTGACACCCGCAGCGGCGATACACATCCGTGAGCTGGTGGCAAAGCAGCCGGGTATGGTCGGCGTGCGCTTAGGCGTGAAGCAAACGGGCTGCGCGGGCTTTGGCTATGTGCTCGACAGTGTTAGCGAGCCGGACAAAGACGATCTGCTGTTTGAACACGACGGCGCGAAGCTGTTTGTCCCGCTGCAAGCGATGCCGTTTATTGATGGCACGGAAGTCGATTTCGTTCGTGAAGGACTTAATCAGATATTCAAATTTCACAACCCTAAAGCCCAGAATGAATGTGGCTGTGGCGAAAGCTTTGGGGTATAGGCGGTACTATGTCTCGTAATACTGAAGCAACTGACGATGTCAAAACCTGGACCGGCGGCCCGCTGAATTATAAAGAAGGATTCTTCACCCAGTTAGCCACCGATGAGCTGGCAAAGGGGATAAACGAAGAGGTGGTGCGCGCAATTTCGGCGAAGCGTAATGAGCCGGAGTGGATGCTGGAGTTTCGTCTAAACGCCTATCGCGCATGGCTGGAGATGGAAGAACCGCACTGGTTGAAAGCGCACTACGACAAGCTGAATTATCAGGATTACAGCTACTACTCAGCACCATCGTGCGGTAATTGTGACGACACTTGCGCGTCTGAACCTGGCGCGGTGCAGCAAACTGGCGCGAACGCCTTTTTAAGTAAAGAGGTGGAGGCGGCGTTTGAGCAGTTGGGCGTTCCCGTGCGGGAAGGCAAAGAGGTGGCGGTGGATGCCATTTTCGACTCTGTTTCGGTTGCCACTACTTATCGCGAAAAACTGGCGGAGCAGGGAATTATTTTCTGTTCCTTTGGTGAGGCGATCCACGATCACCCGGAACTGGTGCGTAAATATCTCGGCACCGTGGTGCCGGGGAATGACAACTTCTTTGCCGCGCTTAATGCGGCGGTAGCCTCTGACGGTACGTTTATTTATGTGCCTAAAGGCGTGCGCTGCCCGATGGAACTTTCCACCTATTTTCGCGTTAACGCGGAAAAAACCGGGCAGTTTGAGCGCACCATTCTGGTGGCCGACGAAGACAGCTACGTCAGCTACATTGAAGGCTGTTCCGCTCCGGTGCGTGACAGCTATCAGTTACACGCGGCAGTGGTGGAAGTCATCATTCATAAAAACGCCGAGGTGAAATATTCCACGGTACAAAACTGGTTCCCTGGCGATAACAACACCGGCGGTATTCTCAACTTCGTCACCAAGCGTGCTTTGTGCGAAGGCGAAAACAGCAAAATGTCATGGACGCAATCAGAAACCGGGTCCGCGATTACGTGGAAATATCCCAGCTGCATTTTGCGCGGCGATAACTCCATTGGTGAGTTTTACTCAGTGGCGCTGACCAGCGGTCATCAGCAAGCGGATACCGGCACCAAGATGATCCACATCGGTAAAAACACCAAATCGACCATTATCTCGAAAGGGATCTCTGCCGGACATAGTCAGAACAGTTATCGCGGCTTAGTGAAAATCATGCCGACGGCAACCAATGCGCGCAATTTCACTCAGTGCGACTCAATGCTGATTGGCGCTAATTGTGGGGCGCATACCTTCCCGTATGTCGAATGTCGCAATAACAGCGCACAACTGGAGCACGAGGCAACGACATCACGTATTGGTGAAGATCAACTGTTTTACTGCCTGCAACGCGGGATCAGCGAAGAAGACGCCATCTCGATGATTGTTAACGGTTTCTGCAAAGACGTGTTCTCAGAACTGCCGCTGGAATTTGCCGTTGAAGCACAAAAACTCCTCGCCATCAGTCTTGAACACAGCGTCGGATAAGGAATAAACATGTTAAGTATTAAAGATTTACACGTCAGCGTGGAAGATAAAGCTATCCTGCGTGGATTAAGCCTCGCCGTTCGTCCCGGCGAAGTTCACGCCATTATGGGGCCAAACGGTTCGGGCAAAAGTACCTTATCGGCAACGCTTGCCGGGCGCGAAGATTATGAAGTGACGGGCGGCACGGTTGAGTTCAAAGGCAAAGATTTGCTTGCACTGTCGCCGGAAGATCGTGCAGGCGAAGGCATCTTTATGGCCTTCCAGTATCCGGTGGAGATTCCAGGCGTCAGTAACCAGTTTTTCCTGCAAACGGCACTTAATGCAGTGCGCAGCTATCGCGGCCAGGAAACGCTCGACCGCTTTGATTTTCAGGATTTGATGGAAGAGAAAATCGCTCTCCTGAAGATGCCGGAAGATTTATTAACCCGTTCGGTAAACGTTGGTTTTTCCGGCGGCGAGAAAAAGCGCAACGATATTTTGCAAATGGCGGTGCTGGAACCGGAGTTATGCATTCTTGATGAGTCGGACTCCGGGCTGGATATTGACGCATTAAAAGTGGTCGCCGATGGCGTGAACTCCCTGCGTGATGGCAAGCGCTCATTCATCATTGTTACGCACTACCAACGCATTCTCGACTACATCAAGCCTGATTACGTCCATGTGCTATATCAGGGACGAATTGTGAAATCCGGCGATTTCACGTTGGTCAAACAACTGGAGGAGCAGGGTTATGGCTGGCTTACCGAACAGCAGTAACGCGCTGCAACAGTGGCATCACTTGTTTGAAGCTGAAGGGACAAAACGCTCCCCGCAAGCACAGCAGCATTTACAACAATTGCTGCGTACCGGACTGCCGACACGTAAACATGAAAACTGGAAATATACGCCGCTGGAAGGGCTGACCAATAGCCAGTTTGTCAGCATTGCGGGGGAGATATCCCCACAGCAGCGTGATGCCTTCGCGTTAACGTTAGACGCCGTGCGGCTGGTGTTTGTCGATGGACGTTACGTGCCCGCGCTGAGCGATGCAATTGAAGGCAGCGGATATGAAGTGAGCATTAACGACGACCGTCAGGGGTTACCCGACGCTATTCAGGCGGAAGTGTTTCTGCATTTGACGGAAAGCCTGGCACAAAGCGTGACGCATATCGCCGTGAAGCGCGGTCAACGGCCGGCAAAGCCATTGCTGTTAATGTATATCACCCAGGGCGTGGCAGGTGAAGAGGTGAACACTGCCCATTACCGGCATCATCTGGATCTGGCGGAAGGTGCCGAAGCAACGGTGATCGAACATTTTGTCAGCCTTAATGATGCTCGTCATTTTACCGGGGCACGGTTCACTATCAATGTCGCAGCGAACGCCCACTTGCAGCATATCAAGCTGGCGTTTGAAAACCCGCTCAGTCACCACTTTGCTCATAACGATTTGTTGCTGGCTGAGGATGCCACCGCATTTAGCCATAGTTTCCTGCTGGGTGGCGCAGTGTTACGAAACAACACCAGTACGCAACTCAATGGCGAAAACAGCACGCTGCGGATCAATAGCCTGGCGATGCCGGTGAAAAACGAGGTGTGTGATACCCGTACCTGGCTGGAACACAATAAAGGTTTTTGTAACAGCCGACAGTTGCACAAAACTATCGTCAGCGACAAAGGCCGTGCGGTATTTAACGGTTTGATCAACGTCGCGCAGCACGCCATCAAAACGGATGGTCAGATGACCAACAATAATCTGCTGATGGGCAAACTGGCGGAAGTGGATACGAAACCGCAGCTGGAAATCTATGCAGATGATGTGAAATGCAGCCACGGCGCGACGGTGGGGCGTATTGATGATGAACAGATGTTCTATCTGCGCTCGCGCGGGATCAATCAGCAGGATGCCCAGCAGATGATCATTTACGCCTTTGCTGCCGAACTGACGGAAGCACTGTGTGATGAGGGGCTTAAACAGCAGGTGCTGGCCCGAATCGGTCAACGGCTGCCAGGAGGTGCAAGATGACTTTTTCCGTCGACAAAGTGCGGGCCGACTTTCCGGTGCTTTCGCGTGAGGTAAACGGTTTGCCGCTGGCTTATCTCGACAGCGCCGCCAGTGCACAGAAACCGAGCCAGGTGATTGACGCCGAGGCCGAGTTTTATCGTCATGGCTACGCGGCGGTGCATCGCGGTATTCATACCTTAAGCGCCCAGGCGACCGAGAAAATGGAGAACGTGCGCAAGCGGGCATCGCTGTTTATTAATGCCCGTTCGGCGGAAGAGCTGGTGTTCGTCCGCGGCACGACGGAAGGGATCAATCTGGTCGCCAATAGCTGGGGCAACAGCAATGTGCGGGCGGGCGATAACATCATCATCAGTCAGATGGAGCACCACGCTAACATTGTCCCCTGGCAGATGCTTTGCGCACGCGTTGGCGCAGAGCTGCGTGTGATCCCTCTCAACCCCGACGGTACGCTGCAACTGGAGACGCTGCATACGCTGTTTGATGAGAAAACTCGCCTGCTGGCAATTACTCATGTCTCCAACGTGCTTGGCACAGAAAATCCACTGGCGGGAATGATCACGCTTGCGCACCAGCATGGAGCAAAAGTGCTGGTGGATGGCGCTCAGGCGGTGATGCATCATCCGGTGGATGTTCAGGCGCTGGATTGCGATTTTTACGTGTTTTCCGGGCATAAACTGTATGGCCCCACCGGGATTGGCATTCTTTATGTCAAAGAAGCCTTGTTGCAGGAGATGCCGCCGTGGGAAGGGGGCGGTTCTATGATCGCCACCGTCAGCCTGAGTGAAGGCACTACCTGGACCAAAGCACCATGGCGGTTTGAAGCCGGTACACCCAATACCGGGGGCATCATTGGTCTTGGCGCGGCGCTGGAATATGTTTCGGTGCTGGGGCTTAATAACATAGCCGTGTATGAACTGAATCTGATGCATTACGCGCTATCACAGCTGGAATCTGTACCGAATCTCACTCTCTATGGCCCACAAAACAGGCTTGGCGTTATTGCTTTTAATCTCGGTAAACACCACGCCTATGATGTTGGCAGTTTTCTCGATAATTACGGCATTGCTGTGCGTACCGGACATCACTGCGCTATGCCATTAATGGCCTATTACAACGTCCCTGCGATGTGTCGGGCGTCGCTGGCCATGTATAACACTCATGAAGAAGTGGATCGTCTGGTGACCGGCCTGCAACGTATTCACCGTCTGCTGGGATAACAGGGAGGCACTATGGCTTTATTGCCGGATAAAGAAAAATTGCTGCGTAATTTTTTACGCTGCGCCAACTGGGAAGAGAAATATCTCTACATTATTGAGCTGGGCCAGCGTCTGCCAGAATTACGCGACGAAGACCGAAGCCCACAAAATAGCATTCAGGGCTGCCAGAATCAGGTGTGGATTGTCATGCGCCAGAATGCGCAGGGAATTATTGAATTGCAGGGCGACAGCGATGCGGCGATTGTGAAAGGGCTTATTGCGGTCGTATTTATTCTCTACGATCAGATGACGCCGCAGGATATTGTCAATTTCGATGTGCGTCCGTGGTTTGAAAAAATGGCGCTCACCCAACATCTCACCCCATCTCGTTCACAAGGTCTGGAAGCGATGATTCGCGCAATTCGCGCCAAAGCCGCTGCACTTAGCTAAACTAAAGGGACAGCTTTCATCCGGTTGGCTCACATTGCCGGATGGTCAATGTTTACACTGACCTGCACAGGAGTGTTTTGGTTTCAGGTGAACATAAGCGCCATCCGACGTTTCAGCGTGAGTCTCCGGCAAATACAGGAGGTTTACAATGAAACGCGCGTCTTTGCTTACACTCACGCTTATCGGCGCTTTTAGCGCTATCCAGGCTGCCTGGGCGGTTGATTATCCGCTACCACCAACCGGAAGCCGACTGGTTGGGCAAAATCAAACGTATACGGTGCAAGAAGGGGATAAAAACCTTCAGGCTATTGCCCGACGTTTTGATACTGCGGCAATGTTGATCCTTGAAGCCAATAACACTATCGCCCCGGTGCCAAAACCTGGTACGACGATAACTATTCCTTCACAACTGTTATTACCTGATGCACCGCGTCAGGGGATTATCGTTAACCTTGCAGAGCTGCGCCTTTATTATTATCCGCCGGGAGAAAATATCGTGCAGGTTTATCCGATAGGTATTGGCTTGCAGGGGCTGGAAACGCCGGTGATGGAAACGCGTGTGGGGCAGAAAATCCCTAATCCAACCTGGACGCCTACGGCAGGCATTCGTCAACGTTCGCTGGAGCGTGGCATTAAATTACTGCCAGTCGTTCCTGCCGGACCAAATAACCCGCTAGGACGTTACGCACTGCGCTTCGCGCATGGTAATGGCGAATACCTCATTCATGGTACCAGTGCGCCGGACTGCGTCGGTTTGCGCGTCAGTTCGGGCTGTATTCGCATGAATGCACCGGATATTAAAGCCTTATTCTCCAGCGTGCGGACGGGAACGCCGGTGAAAGTGATCAACGAACCGGTGAAATATTCCGTGGAGCCTAACGGGATGCGTTATGTTGAAGTACATCGACCACTATCGGCAGAAGAACAGCAGAACGTTCAGACAATGCCATACACACTGCCAGCAGGCTTTACGCAATTTAAAGACAATAAGGCTGTAGATCAGAAGTTAGTCGATAAAGCGTTGTATCGTCGGGCAGGGTATCCGGTTTCGGTGAGCAGTGGAGCAACTCCCGCAGCCAGCAATGCGCCTTCAGTAGAGTCAGCGCAGAATGGTGAACCAGAGCAAGGGAATATGTTACGCGCGAGGCAGTAGTGGTAAATAGCAGACAAAAAAAATGGCGCACAATGTGCGCCATTTTTCACTTCACAGGTACTATTACTTGCGGTATTTAGTAGCCATGTTGTCCAGACGCTGGTTAGCACGAGCTGCGTCATCTTTAGCAGCCTGAACGTCGGAACGCATTGCGTTCACGTCGTTGCTCAGCTGGTCAACTTTAGCGTTCAGAGTCTGAACGTCAGAAGACAGCTGATCGATTTTAGCGTTGCTGGAGCAACCTGCCAGCAGAGTAGAACCCAGGATTACCGCGCCCAGTACCAGTTTAGTAGCTTTCATTATTAATACCCTCTAGATTGAGTTAATCTCCATGTAGCGTTACAAGTATTACACAAAGTTTTTTATGTTGAGAATATTTTTTTGATGGGAAGGCACTTATTTTTGATCGTTCGCTCAAAGAAGCATCGAACGCTGGGTTTTAGATAAAAAAATTGAGAGAAAACAGGATGCTTCCATCGGATTCATCTTAGATAAAGTGAGATTATATAGTGAAATCCGATTTGATTTTTTATTGCTTCTGGTTATCGATTAAATAAAAAAAGCGCCCATCAGGGCGCTTCGATATACAAATTAATTCACAAAAGCAATATTACAGGACGTGAACAGATGCGGTGTTAGTAGTGCCGCTCGGTACCAGTGCACCAGAAACCATAACTACAACGTCACCTTTGTGTGCCAGACCGCTCTGCAGAGCCAGTTCTTTACCCAGACGGTAGAAATCATCAGTAGAAGTGATCTCTTTAACCAGCTGCGGCACAACGCCTTTGCTCAGTACCAACTGATGAGCCGTTTTTTCGTTGGTGGTCAGTGCCAGGATGGTGGCATCCGGGAAGTATTTACGTACTGCGCGAGCAGATTTACCGCCCTGAGTAGCAACCACGATCAGCGGAGCATCCAGTTTTTCAGCAGTTTCAACGGCACCACGGCATACCGCTTCGGTAATGCGCAGTTTACGGTTGTCATTGTTGAACTCGAGACGGCTGTTCATCACGCGGTCGGTACGTTCGCAGATGGTCGCCATGATAGAAACCGCTTCCAGCGGGTATTTACCTTTTGCGGATTCACCAGACAGCATCACTGCATCAGTACCGTCGAGGATGGCGTTTGCAACGTCACCGGCTTCTGCGCGAGTCGGGCGTGGGTTTTTGATCATGGAATCCAGCATCTGGGTCGCAGTGATAACGACTTTACGTGCACGGATACATTTTTCGATCATCATCTTCTGGGCGAAGATAACTTCTTCTACCGGGATTTCTACACCCAGGTCGCCACGCGCAACCATGATGCCGTCAGAGGCTTCGAGGATTTCGTCGAAGTTGTTGAGGCCTTCCTGGTTTTCGATTTTGGAGATGATGTGGATGTTTTCGCCGCCGTGCGCTTTCAGGTGCTCACGGATTTCGATAACGTCAGAACGCTTACGAATAAAGGAAGCAGCAACAAAGTCTACGCCTTGTTCGCAACCAAAGATCAGGTCCTGTTTGTCTTTTTCAGCCAGTGCTGGCAGAGCAATGGAAACGCCAGGCAGGTTCACACCTTTGTTTTCGCCCAGGTCACCGTTGTTCAGCACTTTACAGATAACTTTGTTACCTTCAATGGCGGTAACTTCCATACCGATCAGACCATCGTCAACCAGTACGGTGTTGCCAACTGACAGGTCAGTAGTGAAACCTTCATACGTTACCGCAACCATTTCGCTGTTGCCGATAACAGATTTATCAGTGGTGAAAGTAAAGGTCTGACCAGCTTTCAGAGAAACGTCGTTACCGCCTTCCAGTTTCATGGTGCGGATTTCCGGACCTTTGGTATCAAGCAGGATAGCGGCGGTTTTACCAGTTTTGCTCATCACGTTGCGCAGATTCTGAATGCGCTGACCGTGTTCTGCATAGTCACCATGAGAGAAGTTCAGACGCATAACGTTCATGCCAGCGTCCAGCATTTTAGCTAACATCTCTTCAGATTCGGTTTTCGGTCCGATGGTGCAAACAATTTTGGTCTTTTTCATGACAGTCTTAGTCTTTAAGTTGAGAAGGATGGGAGAAACTTGCTTTCTGGACGCACTGCCGGAAAGCGAATCCGGTATTACGAAAGTGGTGGTGCCTCGCTCTAAGGATAGGTGACATCGAAAAAGCGTGCAGAGGAATGTGTGCTTGTGTCTCAGCCCAACGTGAGTGCCTGTTTTTGAGTCGTTGAGTTCTACAGTCCAAAGTGCTGAAACCATTCAAGAGTCAATTGGCGCGCATTATACGCTGAAATTAATCCAAAAGGAAAACAAAAACAGCGTTTCAAAAAATATACAACTTGTTAGACAATAAATTGTTATCAAAGATTTAACGTTCCAGGGAAAAGGTTACGCAAAAACTTCGCTGTTTGCGCAACGTCTGGTGCCAAAGTTGTCAGTGTGAGGATAAGTGAAAGTTCATCCGGTGTATAAATATATCATCGCTCAATTGCTACAGTTAAAATAATTTATCGCGTTATTTGTCTGATTTTGTTTGATTTTTTGTTTAATTGGTTAGATTGATATATGCTGATAGTTGGCATGATAAATAGGTATAAAGAATGGGAAATCGGACAAAAGAGGATGAACTGTACCGAGAAATGTGCAGAGTTGTCGGGTGATGCTGCCAACTTACTGATTTAGTGTATGATGGTGTTTTTGAGGTGCTCCAGTGGCTTCTGTTTCTATCAGCTGTCCCTCCTGTTCAGCTACTGACGGGGTGGTGCGTAACGGCAAAAGCACTGCCGGACATCAGCGCTATCTCTGCTCTCACTGCCGTAAAACATGGCAACTGCAGTTCACTTACACCGCTTCTCAA